>CAMYNO010000195.1 GCA_947259815.1 uncultured Parvularculaceae bacterium | reverse complement strand
TGCCATAATTTCGTTTATCTTTTTCGCCCAGCTATCGGCGTCGCCTTCTCCCAACAGAAATCCTGTCTCGCCGTCAATAACCGCATCGCGTATCCCCTCCACGCCGGATGCGATGAGCACCGATCCCGCCGCCGCAGCCTCCAGCGCGGCGAGCCCGAAACCTTCCATGTCGCCATCGCCAACCTGCCGGTTCGGCATAATTGTCGCCAAGGCCGCGCGCCTGACACGACGCAGCTCCTCATCGTCAATTCGGCCCAAATACTCCGCTTTCGGATTTTTTAACGCTCGCTCTAGCTCGTCCTTATCCCACGCCGCCCCGACAATTTTGAATATGACGCCATCGGGCAAATGGTCGAGAACATTTTCCGTAAACCAAGCGAGCCCCTTGCGCGGCACGATGCGCCCAACAAAGAGAATGTATCGCGCCTCATCAGGGTTTCCAGTGTTTGCGATCTGAGTTTCTTCATGCAAATCGATTTCCGTCAATGATACGCCAAGGGGGACCGCGATAGCCCCTTTTATACCTATTTCTTTTGCTGCGGCAGCGGTCGCCGACGAATTTGCGACATAGACATGCGCGGCGCCCTGAAAGAGTCGCGCCATCGACACATATAGTCTGTACAGGAATGGCTTCCATCCCTTGCGCCTGCCATAGATGAGGTCGAGTCCATGCACGGTAACGAGACGTTTTGACCATGGCGCCACAATCCCGGCCCAAACCACAAGGGGAAACAGCACGAAATCGCCTACGTGAATGACGTCGTACCGGCGCCCGTGCGTCGTCAACAACGCCGCCATGCGTACGAAAAACAATGCAAGCGCCAAAGCCGATGGCGGGCGCCCATCGGAACGACCGGGCAACGCCTCAACGTCGACATCCGCGTAATTGGCGGCAGCGGCGGCGTATTCCCGGCTGTACAACTCCATACCGCCGGTTGCCGGCGGCCATTTTCGCGTTACGAATAATACGTTCATTTCGCCTTGCGCTTCCCGGCCGTTAAATATCGAGCGTGCGACCGCAACAGGAACTTTCGCCGATATGGATAAAATTTCCTGAAACCGTTACGAAAATTCGCGCGCCATTGTTATGCCGGATACGGCCTTAGCGTTTTCATTACCTGTGTTAACAAAGTCAGCATCACCGGTGAAAATTCGGCGAAGCCGGTAATGCGGCCAAGGCAGGAAAGCGATGAGGGAAATGGTGCGCTTACGGGCATACTATTTTCAATTCAACTATTTGAAATAGCTTATTTATTCAGAACCAAATTAGATCGATACCCCCAGTTATACCCCCAAGTCTTTGCCATTCTCAGCTACGACATCACTTTCGTTATCGTCCATTATCTTCAGCAGCGGCTTACATCCAATCCAAGTTCTCGCAATGAAGTCGATTGCGGAAGGCTCTCTGATTCGGTCACAGGTTCGATATGGAAACCATGCACCAATTTGCGTTTGAAAATTTGAGTTCTTTTCTGCGAGGCAGTCATAGACCGCATCGAGCCATTGTGGCTGAGCCTTCGGAGGCCCTTCTTCGTGAAAACAAGTCCGAAGGTCGAAACTGATGATTGCATCTTCAAAAGGAATGGCGCGCTGTGAGGGATAGCGGCGCTGAACAGCGTGGAGCCGTGGCGCCATACCCGGGCATTCGCGCATAGTCTGCTTCATATTATCGAGAATTTCATGCACGACGTTATGAAAACCACTTCGGCCAAGCCCAATTAATTTTTTCAATATCGGACGTTTAAGGTCGTTGGGTATGGTGACCATTGCGGACACCTCCGCACGGTGAATACCCAGCGTTAAATGAGGTGCATGCGTAAAGCTTCGAACATTATTCGCAGCCTTTGTCTGGAGAAAGTCCCATACACGACCTTCGTCGCGCCCAGTTATTGCCGGGCGCCCTTGAGAGGCTGGGTCCATCCCCACTGCTGTTACTAAATCATCGCGCGCTCGCAACTCACCCATCGCCAGTCCCAAGAGCCGCTTTGCTTCTAGATAGGAATAGGGAATGTCGTCGCCGAAGGGTATTCCGTTAAATGCGGTCATTGTGCCCGCCTTAAGTTGTTGATCATCGACAAGCCTGCCCTCTAAAACTTCAAGATAATCAGCCGCGCGCTTCGCCCATGGGTTTTTCGCGCTCGTATCGAGCAGCCATCGGTAGACAGAACGCCACTCAACGACCTTTGCCTTATGTGAAATTTCTGGAGCCGGCTGTTTCACTGTCAGAAGTAATAGTTTCGGCTCTGGAAATCCCAGTCGTTTTGCAACATCTTCGTGTCGCACTATCTGATCCAAAGTCGCGTCGCTCAATACCTTATTCTCGATCACAAGACACCACTCATCGTCGTCTGTAATCCAAGCGTCTGGAACGCCCTTCCCTTCTGCATCGTTCTCAACTGGCTCGGGTTGCCCTGGGAAAGTCTGCTCGTAGATATGCAAGCACGAACTCTTTGAAGGCGGTGCTAGTTCGGCACTATCATTTATGAACGCGGCCCAAAGGCACCGATCCTCAGTGAGGGCGGACATCAGCGCATGGGTTACTTTGTTTTCAGGTTGCGAGTACTGGTCAAATACATTTCTCATTTCAGCATATGCCTGGACCTAAGTGAGAATTATACGAGGTCGCGAAGCAACAGCTCCGCCTGCGCCAGTACCGTTTGCACCGCATCGTCTGTTAAATCCGGCGGATAACCAAAGCGTTTCAAAATCCGTTTGACGAGCACGCGCATTTTTGCACGCGCACTGTCTTTCTGGTGCCAGTCAACACTCGCATTGTTGCGAAGTTGTTCCAGTAATTCATGGGCAATGACTTTCAAAGTCTCATTGCCCATGATTTCAACTGCACTATCATTCTCCGCAAGCGCGTCATAAAAGGCGATCTCGTCTGCGGAGAGGCCTTGTTCTTTACCACGCGCGTGTGAGGCTTTGATGTCCTTTGCGAGGTTAATTAATTCTTGGATCATCTCGACGGTGGAGATGGCGTTTGCATGATAGCGCGCCACCGCTTCTTCCAAACGTCGGGAGAATGCTTTTGTCTCAACGACATTCGACTTGGAGCGGCCCTTAATCTCTCCATTGATCAACTTGCGAAGAGCCTCCAAGGCGAGGTTCTTACGCTCCATGCCTTGGATTTCTAATAGGAAATCCTCTGAAAGGATCGAAATATCCTGCGACTGAATTCCCGCTGCCTTCAAAATATCGACAATCTCGGCGCTAGCCACAGCTTCATTAATTAGCTGCTCGACGGCAAAGGCTCGGCCTCGACCAGATAGGTTGCCCGTCGCTGTTGTTTTCGCGAGTGCGGCGCGAACCGCTTGAAAGAACCCGACATCATCTCGAATGGCTTTGGCTTCGTCACTCGCCGACGCCAACGCATAGGCTTTGCTGAGTTCCAACACAGCGTCCTGATAACGGCGATGTGCTTTCTTCCGGCTTTCCCCGTCTGTTTCTTTTCCTGCTTCACGCTCTTGCCATGCTGCAATCCAGTCGATTGCGTCGGCAAGTGCGGCAAGCCGTTGTTGAGGCTTGCCGGAAATACCCAGAGAATAGTCGTGGCCATGGAACATACTCCGGACAACTTCAAACTTCTCCATCATCACCGAGACGGCCTGCTCTTCGTCGATACCGGTCTTCTCCCGATCAGAAGCGGTGTAGTCGCCTAGCGCGGACTTCAGCTTCTCGGCAATGCCAATGTAGTCGACAATGAGACCGCCGGGCTTATCCCGGAACACGCGGTTCACGCGCGCGATTGCCTGCATGAGACCAAGGCCGCGCATCGGCTTGTCCAGATACATCGTGTGCATACAGGGCGCATCGAAACCTGTGAGCCACATGTCGCGCACAATAACGAGCTTAAGGGGATCATCCGGATCGCGGGCCCTTTTAGCCAGATCATCTCTGCGCTTTTTGTTCCCAATGTGGGGCTGCCATTCGAGCGGGTCCGAGGCCGCGCCGGTCATAACGATTTTGATTGCGCCTTTAGTGTCATCGTCAGAATGCCAGTCGGGCCGCAGCTTGACGATTTCATTGTAGAGATCGACACAAATTCGGCGGCTCATGCACACGGCCATCGCTTTGCCGCTGAGGCCCGCCAAACGCGCTTCGAGATGCTCGACCAAATCTGAAGCGATCTGGGCCAAGCGTTTCTCCGCACCGACCAAACTTTCGATGGTCGACATCTTGGCTTTAAACTTTTCCTGCTCAGTCAGAGTTTCATCTTCAAGGATCGCCTCGATCTCTTCATCGATCTTAGGCTTTGCGTCATCGTCGAGTTCGATGCGCGCGAGACGGCTCTCATAATAGATAGGAACCGTTGCGCCATCCTCGACCGCACGGCTGATGTCGTAAACATCGATGTACTCGCCGAAGATGGCCGGAGTGGACCTGTCAGCCTTTTCGATTGGCGTTCCAGTGAACCCGACAAAGGAAGCGTTGGGCAGACCCTCGCGAACGTGGTGGGCGTAGCCGTATTTTCGCTGCCCTGTTTTCTTGTCGACCTTTGCGTCAAAACCATACTGACTACGGTGCGCCTCATCTGCAATGACAATGACGTTCTTGCGGTCGGTGAGCGCCGGGAATTTTTCTTCGCCCTTTTCCGGCGCGAATTTTTGCATGGTTGTAAAAATGACGCCGCCAGAAGAGCGATTGAGCACTTCACGCAAATCCTCCCGGCTCGTCGCCTGTTGTGGCGACTGGCGGATCAGGTCTTTGCATAGGCTGAATGTGCCATAAAGTTGATCGTCGAGATCGTTACGGTCAGTGAGGATCACCAGTGTCGGGTTTTCTAGCATCTCGGACCGCACAGCAAGCCCGGCGAAAAACGCCATGAGAAGGCTCTTACCTGACCCTTGCGTATGCCAAATCACGCCGATCTTGCGGTCACCGTCAGGGCTCGCGGCATCTTCGGTTGAGTGGAGCGCCTTCAGCGCGCCATGGAACTGGTGATAACCCGCAATGATCTTGAACGGTCCATCGCCCTTGTCACCGAACACCGTGAAGTTACGGATGAGCGACAGAAAACGGCTTTTGTCGAGCACGCCGCGCAACAAGGTTTCCATCTCGCGGGGACCGTGAGGCGTAAAGTCGTCCGGAGTGCCGGTAACTGTCCGCCAAGGCATAAAACGTTCGATCTCTGCCGTCAGTGATCCGATGCGCGCGAGCATGCCGTCAGATGTAATCAGCGCGACATTGGTCCGGAACAGCGATGGGATTTGTGCTTTGTATGTCTGAAGCTGATGAAACGCGCCGTCTATTGTCGCTGCCTCTCCGCCTGCATTCTTCACCTCAATGACAACCACAGGCAGTCCATTTAGGAACAAAACAATATCTGGTCGGCGATTATGGCGGCCCTCGATCACAGTAAACTGCGTGGTCACGAGCCAGTCATTGTTCTCCGGATTGTCGAAGTCGATTAGCCAGACCTTGTCGCCCTTGAGTGCGCCATCCTCGCCAAAATATTCAACCTCAACGCCGTCGGTCAGCAGGTGGTGGATGCGGCGGTTTTCCTCCACAAGCGACGGCGTTTCGGAATTGAGAATTTGCTTTAAGGCACCCTCGCGCGCGTCATCCGGGATACCAGGATTGAGGCGAGCCACGACCGCCTCGAAGCGAGCCTGAAGCAAAACATCGGCATATGCGCCACGATCTGGCGCGGACCCGTCAGGGGCGATAACGCCCGGTTCCAGATAATCGAACCCAAGCTCGCGGATGATATCAACCGCGGCGTTCTCCACGATATCCTCGGAAAATCCGCCAGAACTGGCGGGCTCTTGGGTGTATTCTATGTCGGTCATGACATTCGTGTACGCCTGTGCGCCGGCATATCTGTTACCACAATTTGCTGACTGTTCGGCTCCCAGAAATAGTAGATACGAAGGCATCGCTTAGGATCACGTGTATTGCCGCCGTTCTTGACGTGCCAGTCCGCAGTGTATCGCCGACCTTGCCAGTCGACATCGTATTCGTCGCCACCGCACGGCGAATTTCGTATCCCATCTTCAACAATGACTTCCCTTAATGAACCGTCGCCGCCCTTTTTTCGCCACTCACGGCATTCCGTAGCGAGCCAATTTATACAACGTGCGACTGTTTCAACGTCTTCAAATTCCGCATTTTTTATTCCTTTTCGCGCAGCAGGGGCTAAAGAGAGTTGTCCAGCCAAGTTTGCATCACACCATTCAACGAAATTACCCCAGATTTTAGGCAATTCATTTGCCGAATTACCGACCTCGTCTCCGCGCGCCTTCATTTTTTCCAATAGGTCGAAAATACGAAAATTTGCAGCGCGGAGACGAGGTCGGTAATTCGGCAAATGAATTGCCTAAAATCTGGG
>CAMYNO010000194.1 GCA_947259815.1 uncultured Parvularculaceae bacterium | reverse complement strand
CGCCATACCAACTCGACCGTCGCATGAAACGCTTATTCGGGCTCTCAACCGGGCAGTGGGTGTTGAAGCAACGCCTGGACCTCGCGCGCAGACAACTGCAAACATCTGACCTTCCGAT
The DNA here is from genome assembly GCA_947259815.1 of uncultured Parvularculaceae bacterium. GTDB lineage: Bacteria > Pseudomonadota > Alphaproteobacteria > Caulobacterales > Parvularculaceae > Hyphococcus. The sequence continues at coordinate 4,384 of CAMYNO010000194.1, read as the reverse complement.
CGCTGAAATCGCCATAAATGCGGGCTATCGTGATCAAAGCGCATTCACACGTCAATTTCGCCGTGCAACAGGGCTCACGCCATCCGCATTCCGCCGAGCGCACCGAGCCTGAAATCAGAATGGTTCAGTAAAACTCGACTGCGGCTCGGTGAACCATTCGGCGCCATCATCAGTCATGAAAAAATGATCTTCGAGGCGAATACCAAATTCACCCGGCACAACAACCATCGGCTCATTTGAAAAACACATTCCTTGCGCCAGCGGTGTCTTGTCGGCCAGCATCAAATATGGCCCTTCGTGAATATCAAGGCCGATGCCGTGACCGGTACGGTGCGGAAGCCCCGGCAGGCGATAGCCCGGCCCCAATCCATGGGTTTCGAGTACGCGCCGAGCGGCGCGGTCAACATCCCCGCAAGTAACACCCGGCTTAGCGGCGTCGAACGCTGCCTGCTGGGCTTCTTTTTCGATATCCCAGACCCTTTGCGCCTCGTCGCTTGGCGCGCCAAAAGCGTATGTACGCGTAATATCCGAATTATATCCGTCTACGGTGCATCCGGTGTCGATCAAAACCACGTCGCCTTCCGCAAGCGCCGGATCACCCGGCACGCCATGAGGATGGGCCGTTCCCTCGCCGAATTGTACAGCACAAAACGTGTTTCCGCCGTCAGCGCCGATCGCCCGGTGTGCGTTATCAATGAAAGCGCGAACTTCACTAGCCCGGATCCCCTCGCGGAGAATACGGGCGGCGCGGCGATGCACCTCAAGCGTCATTTTTTTCGCTTCGCTTAACAATGCAAGTTCAGCATTTGACTTTCGCGCACGCAATGCTGTTGTCAGCGGCTCCGCATTCCTGAATGAAATGGCAGGCCCAGCATTTTTCAGGCGCTCATAAAGCCATAAAGGGCAATTCGGATCGAGTGCCGCGACCTTAACGCCGAGATCGCCGAACACATCCGCTGCGAGGGCATTCGGATCTTCATCTTCTTCCCAATACCGACAGGACGCGTCAATCTGGAGTACCGGCGCCAATGCGCTGTCTTCAAACTTCGGGCAAATTGCGACGGCATCTGTATCGGTAATGGCGATCCCGACAAGGCGTTCCGTCAATCCCCATGGCACGCCAGCAAAATATCTGAGGTTGGAACCGGCAACCAGGAATACGGCATCTATGCCCTGTTCGCGCATTCCATCACGTAACCGCGCAATGCGCGTTTCCCGTTCCACCTTATCTATACGTGCAGCTCTACTTTCTGGCGGCGATAGCGCCGCCAACTCTGTCTCAGGATTTGAACCGCCGACGCTATTGCTCATCTCTTCAACGCTCGCTTTCTCTCGTTCACGCACCGGGCCAGGTATCGCTCAGGCGATACCCGGTCGGCCAAGGGTCGTCAGGGTCCAACATTAATTGCCGCGTGCCGGTAATCCAGGCCCGCCCTTCGACGCTTGGGCGGATCGCCTTTATACCGTTGATCTCGGTCGCGCTTTCAATACGTCCACTAAATTCCGACCCCAGCATAGATTGAAATACAACCTTGTCGCCAATTTGCGCTTCACCGCGCGCATAAAGCTGCGCAAGCCGGGCCGAAACCGCCGTCCCGGTGGGAGAGCGATCAATTTTTCCCGGACGAATCGCAACGCAATGTCGCCCGACAAGTCGGCCGTCGATCTTTTCCACCGGATGCATCATCAAACAGAACGTAATCTCGTTCATGTCTTTTAGGGTCGGATGCTGAAAACCGATCTGCTCATCGGCGGCGCGCGCAATCTTCATCCCGATAATAGCCAGGTCCCGCGCTTCGCCAGGCGTCAACGAAAACCCGAGGGCGCCCGCATCAACCGCGACAAAGCTGTCTCCGCCATAAAGAATATCAACGGATAAATTTCCGACACCGGGAACATCCAGCGCTGCATTCGCGTGCGCGACGAATGAGGGAAGATTCGTGAACTTGACGCTCTCTACTTTGCCGTTACGACACCTAGCCTCAACATCGACAACGCCGCCCGGCATTTCAATGGCGAATTTCGAGATCGGCTCATCCATGGGGACAATCCCGGTCTCAAGCGCCACCGTCGCCACGCAAATTGTATTGGAACCAGACATCGGCGGCGCCGTTTCCGGCTCAAGAATAATATTACCAATTGCCGCGCGCGGATCCTTAGGCGGCGTCAATATATTTACATGGCGAAAAACCCCGCCGCGCGGCTCATTCAGAAGGAAGTCTTTCAATTTGCCATCATGAAACAGAAATCGCGATTGTTCCCACAGGCTTTTCGCAGGCGACAAAGACACGCCGCCGACGACGACATCGCCAACCTCGCCCTCCGCGTGGCACTCAACAATGTGAATAATTCGCTTTGTTCGCACGCCTGCCCCTACACGCCGAAGCGCCAGTTCCATGTCCGGCAGGATATCGCCGAAAGCACGCCAGCGATAGTATTCTGTAAAATCACGGGCGCGACTGGCGCCATCCCGCCCTTTGTTAATCTGACCCGAATTTTTTGGATGTCGGGAAACCTTTAGGCGCAATACGGCCAGCCTGCGCCCGCTTGCCCACAAAAGGCTTCCACTCGTCAATAGTCTGTGTACGCCCGGAACGGTCCGTCCAGGTCAGGCCCTCTTTGCTGTCAAAAATCTTTGCATCGGAAAGCCCGCCTTTTTGATATTTCTGCAAGACGACGCCCTTGCCGCGCGTCATTTCCGGCAGTTCACTCGCTGCAAATACAAGGAATTTCTTGTTGTCGCCGACAACCGCCAGCATGTCACGCTTGCCGACATCACCCACTACCGGCCTGCAAACCACGGCTTCAGCGCCTGCAGCAGTATTTAAAACCTGTTTACCCTTGCGTGTGTTCGAAACGCAGTCATCTTCCGGCGCGACAAATCCGTGGCCGGACGACGAGGCAAGCAACATCATGCGCCCGCCCTGATAGAGGAACGCCGAGACGATGGCGTCGTCATTACCCATATCGACCAAAAGGCGAATCGGTTCGCCATGTCCGCGCCCGCCCGGCAGTGAGCCCACATCAAGGGAGTAAAATTTCCCGTTTGTCGCAAACAGCATCAACCGGTCATTTGTCATCGCGGGAACCACAAACCCCTCGCGATCACCATCCTTGTATTTAACGCTGCCCGGATCCTCGATATGACCTTTGAGTGCGCGGACCCAGCCTTTTTCCGACAGAACAACGGTGACCGGCTCTTTTTCAACCAGAATATCGAGATCAATTTCGTCGACTTCCGGGGCGTCGGCAATATCCGTACGTCGTCGGCCAAGATCTGATTTCGGATCGAACGCCTTGCGCACGTCGCGAAGCTCGTCGGCAATTTTCTTCCATTGCGCATCGTCAGACTTGAGTAACGCCCGCAAATGTTTTTGCTCGGCCTTCAAATCTTTATGCTCGGTTTTGATCTCCATTTCCTCAAGCTTGCGCAAGGATCGCAGGCGCATATTGAGGATCGCTTCGGCCTGAATGTCGGAAAGCTTGAATGTCTTGATTAACTCGGCTTTTGGGTCATCCTCATACCGAATAATGCAAATGACTTCGTCGAGATTGAGATAGGCAATAAGAAACCCGTCGAGAATTTCAAGACGATGCGCAATCTTTTCAAGGCGGAATTTTGTTCGCCGTACCAGAACATCCTTGCGGTGATCGAGGTAGGATTGCAGAACATCGCGAATGCCCATCACACGCGGCGCGCCATCGGCGCCCAGAACATTCATATTAAGCGAAAACCGCGATTCAAGATCGGTCTGCTTGAATACCGCTTCCATCATGGCCGCGGCCTCTATATTGCCGGATTTGGGTTCAAGTATAAGACGAATGTCTTCCGCACTTTCGTCGCGGATATCGGAAACCGCCGGCAGTTTCTTGTTCTGGATCAGTTCTGCAATTTTTTCGATGAGACGAGATTTTTGCACCTGATAGGGGATTTCGGTCACAACAATGTGGTAACGACCCCGGCCTAAATCCTCTGTATGCCAACGGGCGCGCACACGGAAACCACCGCGCCCTGTCGCATAGGCTTCCTCCATCGATGCGGCGTCTTCAATACAAACGCCGCCGGTTGGGAAGTCCGGTCCCTTCACATATTTCAGCAGCGTTTCCGTACGCGCATTCGGCGTTTTGATAAGATGGAGCGAGGCGTCGATAAGCTCTGCAACATTGTGCGGCGGTATAGACGTCGCCATGCCAACGGCAATACCGCTTGCGCCATTTGCCAGCAGGTTCGGGAAAGCCGCCGGAAGGACAACAGGCTCTTTGCCCTCGCCGTCATAGGTCTCGCGAAAATCAACGGTGTCCTCATCAATCCCGTCGAGGAGCAATTGCGCCGCGGCCGTCAGCCTGCTTTCCGTATAACGCATCGCCGCTGCGTTATCGCCGT
>CAMYNO010000193.1 GCA_947259815.1 uncultured Parvularculaceae bacterium | reverse complement strand
CTTCATCTTTTGCTTTTAATGCGGCGCCATAGGCGTTGACGACGGCTTCCGGAGAACCAGCCTCGACGGCGCGCGCTGGCGTCGACAGTCCTGCATCGTCATCATGGTGACCATCGCTATCGTCGTGCTCCGCATTCTCGGCGGCGTTTTCCGGGTCCTTGTCATGATGGCCGTCTATATTGTCGTGTTCTTCGGACTCAGAAGTTGTTGCTGTGCCGCCATGCTCCTGGCCTGGCGCATGCTCGTGGTCATGGCCTTCGCCGGTGACGGTGGGCATGCTTTTCACACCGAGACCGTAGCCATAGACGATCTTTCCACCCCACCATGCCGTGACCGACAAGGAGAGAGCTGCGACGGCGAGGAGCGCAACGAATATCGGTGAGGCCGCTTTCGTGCGCGCCCGCCAGCGCCAGAGCGCCAATAACAAGATCGCGGCGCCCGAAGGGACTGCCCAATTGCGATGAACTGTCATTGCCGCATGCGACGGTCCGTCGTGTGCAACCGAGTAGTAAGCCTGAAATCCCGCCGCAATCGTCGCGACGATTGAAAGGGCGCCAAATGCGAGCATCCAGTCCGCAGCCGGACGGAGCGATTCACGCCATTTCCCCGACGGCGCCAATGACGCCAGCGTGTACGAGACAAAAGCTGTTATCGACAGCGCATAAGCAAAATGAACAAGGATCGGATGAATATTCGGTTCAATCATATTTTCCATTGGTGTTCCTCCCTAGAACCAAAGCCGCAATCCGGCGACGAATGAAACGCCGCCGGGGTCTTCGCCGTCAGCGCGCGCAAAGTCAGCTGTTTCCCCGACCGAGCGCGTCCACGAGACGCCTACATAGGGCGCAAACTGCCGCCTGATTTCGTAGCGGAGGCGCGCCCCGACTTCGGCTGTGGATAAGCCGCTGCCAACGCCGACCTCCTCAACGGACTGAATGGCGAAATTCAACTCCGTACGCGGTTGAAGAATGAGTCGCTGCGTCAGCAACAGTTCATATTCAAGTTCGACCCGGGCTGAGACATCACCGTCGCCGCTGACAAAGGCGGCGGCGTCGATTTCGAACCAGTAGGGCGCAAGGCCTTGCACGCCGAGAACGCCGAAGGTTCGATCGGCGCCGGCTGTAAAGTCATGGCGCACGCCTGCCTGTAGATCGAAGTAGCGGGCGATCGGCCGTGTCCACAACGCCTGAATCTCAGCCTCTTCGAAACGATCAGCCGTCAGGTCATATTCGAGCTCGGACTTGAGGGTCAGTTTATTCCGGTCTCCGCCCCACCAGCCCTGGCCGTCAAACAGCAGCAACGGATCGCCGTCATTGGTTTGGTATTCCAGCCGGTCGGCGAGCACGTAATACATGGTATTGCCGCCATGCTCTTTCTGGACGGCGCGTCGTGCTTCCGCCATTTCTGTCGGATCGTAATAGCTGTCGGCCTGCGACCAGGGTTGGGTCGGATCCTCCGCTTTCGCAGGCGCAATCGCCAACGCAAGAATGAAACAGGCGCCGCCGGCGGCCGAGAAATATGTTGCCTTCGCCATCAGTGCTCGCTCCCATGTGTCATTTTCGAGTGGTCGGGAGATGAAATCTCTCTCGGTTTCATGGTCTCGTCGGACATCTTCATGGAGCCGTGATCCATGCCTTCGTGGCCCATCGCCTTGTGGTCCATTTTCATCTCGTCAGGCGCGATTGGCGCGGCGCCGTCGCGTGGTAACAGTGACACGACCTGCATCATCCCGGCATGCATGTGAAATAACAGATGGCAATGGAACGCCCAGTCCCCGACATGTTCCGCCGAGACATCGAATGACAATTTGTCGCCCGGCTTGACGTTCACTGTATGCTTGCGCGGCTTGTGATCGCCTTCATCGACAACAAGATCGAAAAACATGCCATGTAGATGGATCGGGTGCGTCATCATTGTATCGTTGACGAGTGTGACGCGGAGGCGTTCGCCTTCATGAAAGATGATTGGTTTTTCAACGGCGGAAAACTTCACGCCGTCGAACGACCACATGTACCGCTCCATATTGCCGGTGAGATGGATTTCCATTTCCCGTTCCGGCGCGCGCGTGTCCGGATTCGGATCAAGGCTTCGAAGTTGCGAATAGCGTAACGCGCGATGCGGCACATCTTCGAGACCGAGGCCGGGTTCATCGAGACGATTGGTCGGCGCCATGGCGACATTGTCGACGCCGGCGTCGGTCTTGTGATTGTGTTCCTGCATCGCACCGCCGGACATGTCGTGCGACATGGAAGACATTCCTGACTTGTCTTCAGACATCCCGGGCATGCTCGCCATGTCCGGTTTGACCGCGCCGTCGTTTGTGTCCGCACTGGTTCCGTGCCCCATGGCCGCATGATCCATTGACCCTTGAACATTCGGTCCCGGCGCCTTCGAGCCGCTTGCCATGGCCCCGTGATCCATGCCGCCATGATTCATGCCGGCCATTGCGGCCATGCCCATGTCCTTGTGGGTCAGGGTCGGGCGGTCGCGTAGCAGCGGCGCCGTCGCGCGCATGTCCGGTTCGGGCGCGAAAGTGGCGACGACCTGACCGGAGCGGTCGATCGATTCCGCGACGATTGGAAAGGCCCGCGCGCGTTTTGGCTCGACAATCACGTCATAGGTCTCCGCAACGCCGATCTGGAACTCGTCGGTCTCGACCGGCCGCACATTGAGGCCGTCGGCGGCGACGACTGTCATTGGCAAGCCGGGAATCCGGAAATTGAAGATCGTCATCGCCGACGCGTTGATGATCCGCAGACGCACCCGTTCGCCAGGGTTGAATATGCCCGTCCAGTTGTCAGCGGTCGCATGGCCGTTGATCAGGTAGGTGTAAGCGGCCGCCGTAACGTCCGAGATGTCCGTTGGGGACATGCGCATCTGGCCCCACATCGCGCGATCTTCGAGGGTTGCGCCGAGCCCGTTCTTTCCAACGTCGCTGACAAAGTCGCCAATTGTCCGCTGCTGGAAGTTGTAGACCTCCATATCCTTTTTGACTCTGGCGAAGACCTTGTGCGGATGCTCGAAAGACCAGTCCGATAGCACCAGCACATATTCGCGGTCTGATGTGACGGGATCGGCGCTGGCGGGATCGATGATGATCGGTCCGTAATGGCCCGCTTGCTCCTGCAGTCCCGAATGGGAGTGATACCAGTATGTGCCGTATTGCGGGACGGCATATTCATAGGTGAAAGTTTCGCCCGGCTTGATGCCGGGGAAGGAGACGCCGGGAACGCCGTCCATATAGAACGGCACCAGAAGCCCATGCCAGTGGATCGATGTGTCCTCGTCCAGCATATTCTTGACGCGGAGCGTCAGCTTCTCGCCCTCGCGAAAACGCAGGAGCGGGCCCGGAACGGTCCCGTTGACCGTAATCGCGTGGCCGCGGCGCTTGCCAATTTCAACGGCGCTATGGCCGACGGTCAGGTCGAACGAATTGCCGGCAAGCTCAAAAATGCCGGTATTGCCGGCGCTGGCGCTTTTCGCCCAAGCGGGCAGCAAACCGGTTGCGGAGGCGATGACGCCGCCCGCGGCGCCTGCCTGCATAAATCGTCTTCGCGAATACATTCTAAGTCTCCAATCAGAATTACTCTTGCCGCGGCTGCGACGGCGCGGCGCGCCAGGGCGCGCCGCCATTATTGTTAGTGATGGCCTTTGTGGTCGGATTTCGCGGCGTCGCCGGACTTGCCCATGTCGCCATGGTCCATGCCCTTCATGCCGTCCATTTCGCCCATCGGGCAGGCGACGCCCTCCTCGGACGCCGACTTCATGGCGACATCGTGCATTTTCGCCATGCAGGCTTCATGCGTTCCTTCGTCGGCGTCGAGCGAACACATCATTGCAATAGAGTAGGACTTGTCTTTTTCGGCCTTCAGCATGAAGTGGACGCGCTCGCCGACCGCGAAGGCGGAGAGATCGACCGGTTTCAAAATGGAGAACTGCATTTTCATCTCCGGCCAACCGATCGATTCAATCGGTTCATGAGTGAGATCGATTTTCGACTTTTTGACATCAAGGGCGTTGATCACGCCTTCGCCGGTCGGCATGCCGCAATGGTCGCCATGATCCATGGTCTCGCCAGCTATTTTGGCGGCTGGGTCCATGTCTGATTGATCCAGCGCGGCAAGTGCGGGCGCAGCGAGGAAAGCGAGGATGGCTAAAGTTGAAACTGTCAGCGTATTTTTCATCGGGTTTGTCCTTATTGATTGCTTATTTGGCGCGAATTTCGGGTTCGCGTTTGGTGGGCGATTGCCTCGGGGCGACGTCAGACGTCAGTGGGGAAAATGTGGTGAACTGACGCCGCTGTAGGCGCGGCACAAATATCTTCATGCCGAACGCGATCGGCGCACTCTCGAAAGAGTGCGCGTCAGGACCAACCTAATTCAGAAGTTTAGTTTTCAAAGAAACTGGCGTTTCGCCGGGCGGGCCGCGTCTACGCAAAGCAACCTGAAATGAGATGGCGCTGACGCGGCTGATTGATGCAAGTGCATCATCATGAAGGATGACAAAAAACGCAGCCGACGCAGGAAGCGGGCTGGCAAGCTCGGCGATGGACGCGGTTTTATAAAATTGCGCAGCGTTGCAGTGTTGGCAGTCTGAATCGCCCGTTCCACAGGGAGCCTCATGCTCCTCGGAAACCTTTTGTGCGGTTTTATGGTTCGCGTGATAGTCGTTGCCGGCATCTAGTGCGTGCGATTCATGGACCGGCGTCGAGGCTGACACGGAAGAGGCCAACACTTCCGCACAAACACTGTGACCCACGCTTAAAATGAGCGCAAACAGTGCAAAGACAACTGTTTTTAACGAGCCTGCAAACACGCCTTGACCATCCTCTTCAAGCTGTTTATCTATACCCTTGTAGGGTATATGTCAATGTCAGGAATCTCGTGTCGGACAATTCAGCGACTATCAAACGCCTCAGCCGTATCGAAGGCCAGGTCCGCGGCGTCGCCCGCATGATCGAGGAGGATCGGTACTGCATCGATATTTTGCATCAGGTGCAGGCGATCAAATCCGCTCTATCACGG
>CAMYNO010000192.1 GCA_947259815.1 uncultured Parvularculaceae bacterium | reverse complement strand
GCTTCAACCGTGGCTGGCCCTTTTTGCCCTCAAGACTTTCCAGTAACGCTGTCTCTTCGCCGCAGATGTAAGCGCCGGCGCCATGGTGGACGTAAAGGTCGAAATCCCAGCCTGATCCGGCCGCATTTTTCCCAAGCAAACCAGCAGCATAGGCTTCGTCGACCGCGGCCTGAAGGTTGTTGCGTTCATCCACATATTCGCCGCGAAGATAGACGTAACAGGCATGCGCTTTCATCGCGTAGGACGCGATCAAACAGCCCTCGATGAAAAGATGCGGATCGTGCCGCATCATCTCGCGGTCTTTACAGGTGCCAGGCTCGGACTCGTCCGCGTTCACCACAAGATAGTGCGGACGCTCGCCAATTTCCTTCGGCATGAACGACCATTTAAGACCGGTCGGAAAACCGGCGCCGCCGCGGCCGCGCAACCCGGAATCCTTGATCTGTTGAATAAGCCAGTCATGACCCATACGGATAAAATCCGCTGTCCCATTCCAGGCGCCGCGTTTTTTCGCCGCTTCAAGCCGCCAGTCATGGAGGCCATAGAGATTGGTGAATATACGGTCTTTATCTTCGAGCATCGTTAGCCCTGACCTTCGTTAGTTGAATGTGAAACAGCTTTCAGCGCCGGCCCGTGTTCCTTCATCCAGCGCAGGAACATCGGCGCGAACACCGCCGCCGACACAGCGACGCCAGCGAGCAAGGCCGGGATCGATCCGGTCATAACAAACGCCGCAATCACGAGCATCAGAACAACGCCCTCAAGCACCGCGATTCTGACACGCGCGTTCATGGCGTCTTTTCTCTTTTGACCAGCGATCTGATCCAATTGCATGCCTGTCCTTGTCAATCGGCGCCGGCTGGCGCCGCATTCGGTATCGTCTCAAGCGGCTTCGCCGCGGAGCCGTCGTAAAGCGCCGGATCGGTGAGCGAGGTCAAATCGCCTTCCGGATCGGAAGTATGACGCGCCGGATTCTGGGTGCCGGTTTTCACCGGATTTCCGGCGCGAAGATCGTTCAGCAGTTTTTCAAAATTTTCCGGCGTCAAATCTTCATAATAGTGATCGCCGTCCCTGGTGGAGATCTGGGCCATGGGCGCATTACAGCAAGCGCCGAGGCATTCCACCTCAAGCCAGCTTAGCTTGCCGTCATCGCTGGTCTGCATTTCCGGCCCGATGACCTTTTTGCAGACCTCGCGCAAATCGTTCGACCCGCGCAGCATGCAAGGCGTCGTGCCGCAGAGCTGAACGAAGAATTCGCCGACAGGAGCAAGGTTGAACATCGTATAGAATGTCGCGACCTCGTAGACCCGGATGTAAGGCATCTCCAGCTCCTTCGCGATCCGCTCCATCATGGGGATCGACACCCAGCCTTCCTGCTTCTGGCCGCGCCATAGAAACGGGATGACGCAGGAGGCTTGCCGGCCTTGCGGATATTTCTTCAACTGCGCCGCGCACCAGGCCTGATTATCCTGTGACCATTCAAAGGATGTCGGCTGATCCTTGGCGGGGCGTCTATGCGCCATCGTGGCTCTCCTGAAACGTCTTGAATTTGCGGCCATGTCTTACTTGATTGGCCGGGAATGGGAAGGGGCGCCATCGTCTCAGCCCATGGCCCCGCCGGCCCGGCCGGGAGGCCCTGTTCCCGGGCGATTTTCGCCGGATCGGGGCGCCATTTCGGCGGTCAATTACCGTCATTCTCAACTCCAAACCTAAGTCGCCTGCCTGCTAGCGCGGCCAGCGGCAAACTATAGTGCAGCCAGCCTCCATGACGATAAGTTCAGTGATTTGTAACGCGCCGCGCACCATCGAGATTTGCGCAGATAATTCAGCGCCGCTCTTTCCGGCGAAGGCCGGAATCCAGAGATATCGGCAACGCCAATGCAGGCAACGCCCAAACCGGCCGCCGCTAATCCAGATCAATCTCGTTGAGAGCCGCGGCATCCTCAAAACAACCAAGGCAGACGATCTTTATATTATCTGCGCCAAGGGCGTCGAATTCCGCCTGACTGAGATTGTTGCACTGGGTGCAGACCGCGTCCCAGACCCCATCCTCCCCGCGCGACCACCAGAACCCGCAGGGCTCGCCTTCCTTCAGCGCCTCGACAATATGGACACAGACGAAGGTTTGCGGCTGTTCGCCATGGGTGCCGCAAGTCACCGAAGGAACCTTGTTAGTCATCGTAACTGAACTCAATCGTCGCGCATGTTTCGCCCGCCTGTTCGACCTCGAACAGGTGACGTGCGCTGTCTGATGCGTTCGACATTAACCTGATTTGAAACGGCCAGCCCAGTTCCACATAGCGCGAAAATCTCGCCTCGCCGGCGGACGCATAGCGCGGACCGGAGATAAGACGCGCCGCCTGCTGTACAGCATCGCAAAGATGACCGGAGTTCACATGATCGCCGGAACCGCCGTGATAAGGGTGAACCGGGCGAAAGCCCGACTCCGCCGTAATCAGCGCCTCGGCCAAGACGCCCCGGTCGTCCTGCTTGAGCGGCGAAACGAATACTTCCTGTTCGGTCTTAACGAAAACATCCTCTGGCGCAGCGAATGTGAAGTTCGCTGGCGCCGGCAACGCCTGAATTTTGGCCTTGGCTTTTGCACGCCATCCCTCGAAATCGCGGGTGCCGAAGATTACGCCCTCACCGGAAATGTCATAGACGGGCGCGCCGTCGGCATCGGCGAGCCGACAGGTAAAGCCAATGCCGTCGCCCGCAGAGATCGAACGCCCGCTTGCGGGATGGCGCGCGCCCTCCCCGGTCTGGAAAACG
>CAMYNO010000191.1 GCA_947259815.1 uncultured Parvularculaceae bacterium | reverse complement strand
CTTGCCTATGGCCTCGACAAGAAAGAGGGCGGCAAGAAGATCGCTGTTTACGACCTTGGCGGCGGCACCTTCGATATTTCCATTCTCGAAATTGGCGACGGCGTCTTTGAGGTTCTGTCGACCAATGGCGACACCTTCCTCGGCGGTGAGGATTTCGACCTTCGCATTGTCGATTATCTCGCCACTGAGTTCAAAAAAGATCAGGGCATCGATCTGCGCAAAGACAAAATCGCGCTGCAACGCCTGAAAGACGAAGCGGAGAAAGCCAAGAAAGAGCTTTCCTCGACCTCGCAATATGAGGTGAACCTGCCCTTTATCACTGCCGACGCGTCGGGTCCGAAACACCTGACCATGAAACTGACGCGGGCAAAGCTTGAAAGCCTCGTCGACGATCTCGTCAAGCGCACGGTTGACCCGTGCAAGGCGGCGCTGAAAGACGCCGGCATCTCCTCCGGCGACATTGATGAAGTCATCCTCGTCGGCGGCATGACCCGCATGCCCAAGGTGCAGGAGACGGTAAAACAGTTCTTCGGCAAAGAGCCGCACAAGGGCGTTAATCCGGATGAAGTCGTCGCCCTCGGCGCGGCTATTCAGGCCGGCGTCCTGCAAGGGGACGTCAAAGACGTCCTGCTGCTCGATGTTACCCCACTTTCGCTCGGAATCGAGACGCTGGGCGGGGTCTTTACCCGCCTCATCGACCGCAACACCACGATCCCGACCAAGAAATCCCAGGTCTTTTCCACGGCGGAAGACAACCAGTCCGCGGTGACGATCCGGGTCTTCCAGGGCGAGCGGGAAATGGCGGCCGACAACAAGGTGCTCGGCCAGTTCGACCTGATGGGCATCCCCCCGGCGCCGCGCGGCGTGCCGCAGATCGAGGTCACTTTCGACATCGACGCCAACGGCATCGTTCACGTCTCGGCCAAGGACAAGGCCACCAACAAGGAACAGTCGATCCGCATTCAGGCCTCCGGCGGGCTTTCCGACGACGATATCGAACAGATGGTCAAGGACGCCGAATCCCACGCCGACGAAGACAAGAAACGCCGCGAGGGCGTGGAGGCGAAGAACCGCGCCGAGGCGCTTGTTCACTCCACGGAGAAAAACCTCGAGGAGTTTGGCGGCAAGATTTCCGCCGAAGACAAACAGGCGATCGAGGATGCGAATACAGCCTTGAAAGAGGCGCTTGAGGCGGAAGAGCCTGATCTTGAAGACATCAACACCAAGGCGACAGCGCTCGCCCAGGCGTCCATGAAACTTGGCGAGGCCATGTACAAGGAAGGCGCCGGCCAGGATGGCGACAGTGTCGATCCGGGTGAGGCCGCTGCGGCTGCGGACGCCGCCAAGGAAGATGACGATGTCGTTGACGCCGACTTCGAAGAAGTCGACGGCGACAAGAAAGACTAAGAGGCGGGGCCGCATGCGTGCGGCCCTTTCTCCGCTCATCCCTGCGCAAGCAGGGATCCAAATATTCAAGAATGGATTTCCGCTTTCGCGGGAATGAGCGACTGAGGGGATAGCAAAAGAAAAAAGGCGGGCGCAGTAAAAGCACGATGGCGCAGACCTGTTATTACGAAGTTCTTGGCGTTGAGCGCGGCGCTGACGCGACGGCTATAAAGTCCGCGTTTCGCAAGCGTGCGATGCAGTTTCATCCGGACCGCAATCAGGATAATCCGGATGCTGAGCAAAAGTTCAAGGAACTTGGCCAGGCCTACGAAATCCTTTCCGATGACCAAAAGCGCGCGGCTTATGACCGGTTCGGACACGCCGCCTTTGAAAATGGCGGCGCCAATGGCGGAGCCCACGGCTTTGGCGGTGCGGCGGGCGGCTTTTCCGATATATTCGACGATATCTTTTCGGAATTCATGGGCGCGCGCGGCGCGCGGCGCGGCGGGCCCGGACGCGGCGCCGATCTGAAATACAATCTTTCCATCACGCTTGAGGAAGCCTTCGGCGGCAAGAAGGCCGAGATCAAGGTGCCGGGGTCTGTCTCTTGCGATACTTGCGAGGGATCGGGCGCATCGCCGGGATCGGGCCCGGTTACCTGTAATTCCTGTAAAGGTGCGGGCCGCGTGCGCGTGCAGCAGGGCTTTTTCACGATTGAGCGGACCTGCCCTCATTGCCATGGCGAGGGCCGCACGATCTCCGATCCGTGCACGGACTGTTCCGGTCAGGGCCGGGTGCGGCGTGAACGTGCGCTGGCGGTTGATGTTCCCGCCGGCATTGAGGACGGCACGCGCATTCGCCTTTCCGGCGAGGGCGAGGCCGGACCGCGCGGCGGGCCGGAGGGCGATCTTTATATTTTCGTCAATGTCAAAGAGCATGATCTCTTTGAACGCGACGGCGCCGATCTTTACTGCATGATGCCGATCCCGATGACGACGGCGGCCCTGGGCGGCGACTTTGAATCCCCGACGATCGATGGCGGCCGGGTGAAAGTTTCGGTGCCCGAAGGCGCCCAGACCGGCAAGCGCTTTCGCGTGCGCGGGCGCGGTATGAGCCAGCTTGACGCGTCGGGCCGGGGCGATATCCGCCGCCGCGGCGATCTCTATGTGGAGATCCAGGTGGAAACCCCGACGGGCCTTAACACTGAGCAAAAAGACCTGCTCAAACAGTTCTGCGAGGCCGGCGGCGGCGAAGCGGCCTGCCCCCAGTCGCGCGGCTTTTTCGAGCGCGCCAAGAACTTCTGGGACAATGTGACCGACGGGCGGTAGGCGGCGGAATACTCTGTGATGCGCGGAAGATATCTCCATCCCCCGCTCACCCCGGCTTTCGCCGGGATGAGCGGCATAGGGATAAAACCTATCGGACCGAACTTTCGTCCGTAAAACGATCCGCCTTCGCCAGCCTCGGGAAGGGAAAGACCCATAGAGCTGCACAGGCGATGGATACGCAGCCGCCGAGAATAACCGCGCCAACAGGCCCCAGGAAACGCGCCGCCACGCCGCTTTCAAACTCGCCAAGTTCGTTCGATGCGGCGATGAATATGAAGGACACGGAGGAAACCCGTCCTCTCATGCCGTCCGGCGTTGAAAGCTGTATGATCGACTGGCGCACATACATGGAAATCATGTCGGCGGCGCCAGTGACCGCGAGCATGGCGCAGGAAAGCCAGAAGAGCTTTGACGCGGCAAATCCCAGCATGGCGAAGCCGTAAACGGCGATGGCGCCGAGCATCCATTTTCCGACCTGGCGGGTCAGGCCCTTGCGCGCCATGAGATAGGCGACGATCAGGGCCCCCGCGGCCGGCACGGCGCGCATGACGCCGAGCCCTTCGGTCCCCACATGCAGCACGTCACGGGCGAATACGGGAAGAAGCGCCGTCACGCCGCCGAAGAAAACAACGACAAGATCGAGGCTGATGGCGCCGAGCACGATCTTGTTGTCGCGAACGTAACGCAGCCCTTCAAAGATCATGGCGAAGGAACGCGCCGTCCGGTTCGGCTTATGGGCGGGGGTGCGCGCAATGGCGAAATTTGCAAGCGCGACAAGGGTGATCGCCGCCCCTGTTCCGTATACGGTTTGCGGGCCGCCAAGATAGAGAAACCCGCCGATCGCGGGGCCAAGGATCGCCGCGTTCTGAAAGCCCATGGAGTTCCATGCAATCGCCAGCGGTAATTCATCTCGCGGCACCAATGTGGGGTAGAGCGAGTTGGCCGCCGCCGGCGTGAAGGAGTTGACGGCGCCGGTCGCCGCCGCCGCTGCAAAGATCATCGGTATGGCGGTCGATGTCGGCGTGAAGCTTGCGCCAATCAGTGTAAGGAGAATGAGAAAACGAGCGCAGTTTGTCGCTATCAGGATAAGTTTGCGATCGATCCGGTCCGCCGCCTGCCCGCCGATGAGAGAGAACAACAGGACCGGCGTAAATTGCGCAAGGCCAACAAGGCCGAGCATGAAAGCGGATTCCTCAACCGACCGGGTCTCGCGCGCCAGATCGTATATCTGCCAGCCGATGGCGACCGCAACCATCTGGCGCTCCGCGGAGATACACTGCCGCGCGATCCAGAAATGGCGGTAAGCCTGATGGCGAAATATCGATAACGAGGGAAGAAGCGACATATCGCGGCGCACCATAGTCGGCGCCGCGTGAACGCCAATACCGCGATGCGCCGCAGCTCAAAATTTCATCGCGCGCACAGGAAATGTTACGTGAAAGCATGAATGGCAGAATGATGCAGAAGTTTGAACGCTATCTGCAATAGGTCCAACGGACAAAAAAAGTTCGACGTCAAGACTCCCCAAACCTGATTTCTCAGCTTAGCTTTTTATTCTCGCAGGCGTTGCTCTATGGCTGACGAAACTTATGTCAAATATTCAAGAGCGCTGAGTTTTCGGCGCGTTGACGCGCATCATGACGCGGCGCTGTTGATACGCTTCGGGCGCGATCTTTACCGGCGCAGCCTTGGCAAGGAAGGTGCGTTCTACCGTGATTACGGGCGTTATGGCGTAAACTTCCCGGTGTGGATTGGAACCTGTGCGAGCGCCAATCCGGCATTTGCAAAATTTCTGGAAGAAGACGGCGCGGAGATCGGGCTCGTCGTTCTCGGCTTTGACGAGCGCGACCGTGACATTGGCCGGGTTCATCATTTTTACGTAACGCCCGACCATCGCGGTCAGGGCTTTGGCGGCATCCTTGATGATTATGCGCGCGATGTTTTGAAAGACGCCGGCGCCCATCGCGCCCGGCTGAATGTGACAGCGCGTAACCGCCGGGCGATTCGCTTTTATCAGGCGCAGGGCTGGGCGGAAAAAGAGCGGCGCGGCGGTCTGATCTTCATGGAAACGCGGCTTTGATCTTGCCGTAGCTTTGCGAAGTTGCGCCAGCGCGCCCGTTTCATTATCAACCATCGCTGCGCGACGTTTGCCCACGCTTGCGGGCGCGATGCAAACGGGCTTGGATGCGCGCATTATGAGCAAAAATTCTATTCTTGTCGCCGGCGCCGGCGGCCGGATCGGCAAGGCGGTCGCCTCGGAAGTCCTGCGCACGCCGGGTCTTAAACTCGCCGGCGGGTTTGAGCGGCCGGATGGTCCCGATATCGGTAAGGATATTGGCGTTCTCGCCGGCCTCGACGCTATCGGTCTTGCGGTTGAGAGCAATGCCGACGCCGGCCTGAAACGCGCCGGCGCCCTGATCGACTTTACCATTCCCGCCGCCAGCGTCGCCAACGCCCGTGCGGCGGCTGACGCCGGCGTTGCGCATATTCTCGGCACAACAGGGCTGTCCGATGAGGAAGAGGCAGCAATCCGGCAGGCGGCGGAGAAAACCGCGATTGTTCAATCGGGGAATATGAGCCTTGGGGTGAACCTGCTGGCGGCCCTGGTTGAAGACGCGGCAAAGCGCCTCGATGAAAATTTCGACATCGAAATCTTCGAGGCGCACCATAGGGCAAAGGTCGATGCGCCGTCCGGTACGGCCTTGATGCTTGGCGAGGCGGCGGCGCGTGGCCGCGGCGTCGATCTTAAGGATCGGGCGTCAGGCATTGATGGCGATCGCCGGGGCGCGCGGCAATCCGGCGATATCGGGTTTTCAGTGTTTCGCGGCGGCGGCGTTGTCGGTGAGCATACCGTTTCGTTCGCCGCCATGGAGGAGGTTATCAGCCTTTCTCATTCCGCCATCGACCGCTCGCTCTTCGCCCGCGGCGCCGTGACGGCGGCGCGCTGGGCCATCAACCGCGAGCCCGGTCTTTATTCCATGCGCGACGTTCTGGGGTTTTAAGCGGCAAATAATTAACCATAAGAGCGCGCAATTCGAACGATTGTCGAGAGCGAACCGAAACGAACCGATGGCAGACTTGCCGATAGTTGCGTTGAGGTTTTCATGCGATCCGAAATTATTATTGCCGGCGGCATCGTCGCTGCTGCAATCGTTGGCGTCAGGTTTATCGAGACTGGCGGGGGCGAACCCGTTGAGGCTGCGCAGATCCCGGTCGACCAGCTTCAGGCCGCGGCGCCGGCGATTGTTCCGTCTGCGTCCTTTACCGCAAGCACGGGCTGGCAATCGGAAGTCAAAATTTCCGCCGCTCGCGATCGCCAGTTTTATGTCGAGGCCGATGTGAACCGTCGCGCGGCGAATTTTCTCGTCGATACCGGCGCATCCTATGTGGCGATGCGCGATTCAGACGCCCGCGTCGCCGGCGTCTATACGGAGTGGGGCGATTATACCTATCCGGTTCGCACGGCGAATGGCGAGACCAAGGCGGCGTTCGTTACGCTCGACCAAATGGAAGTCGGCGACATTCGGGTCGAAGATGTCAAAGCCTTTATCCTGCCCGACGACCAGCTTTCCGTGAATTTGCTCGGCATGAGCTTCCTGTCGCGGCTTGAAAGCGTTGAAGCGCGCGCAGGCGAGCTTGTCCTGCGCGGTTAGAGCGCGTCCACAAAAAGTGTGAGCGGTTTTTGGGTTCGGGTGCGTGATCGCTAAAGACTCCAGACTGCATTCATGATTCGAAGAATTGTAAACGCAGTCTAGCTTTCTTTCGCCATAAGGCTCGGCAGCGCGCCGAGATCGGCGCCGGCCTGACGCATGAAAAACTTCCGCAATGGCGCGATTTTGCCGACCGCCCCCATGCCGATATCGCGGGCAAAGCGCAGCGGCGGAAAATCATTCGAGAACAGGCGATTTAAAAGGTCTGTACCCAGAGCAAGGCTTGCGGAGTCAAATCGCCGCCAGCGCTGATAATTCTGCAGGACCGCCATCGCCCCGATATCAAGGCCAACATCGCGTCCGTCGCGCAGAACATCGGTAAGGGCGGCAATGTCTTTCACGCCGAGATTATACCCCTGCCCCGCGATGGGATGAATTGCGTGGGCGGCGTCGCCGATAAGGGCGATACGCGGTGCGATAAAAGACTGCGCCAGCGTAAAGGCGAGCGGGTATGACCAGCGCGGTCCGGCGAGCGTGACGGCGCCAAGATAAGGCCCGAAGCGATTTTCAATCTCCCTGCGGAAGGCATCGTCGGAAAGAGCCAGATAAGCCGGCGCTGCATTTTCCTTTTCGGTCCACACAAGCGAGGACCGGTTCTGCGTCATCGGCAGAATGGCGAATGGGCCGGAGGGGAGGAAAAACTCCTGTGCGACGCCGTCATGCGGGCGCTCATGGGCGACTGTCGCGACAATGCCGGTCTGCTTGTAGCGCCAGTCATTTGTCTTGATTGAGGCTTCCGCGCGAAGCGCCGAAAACCGTCCGTCGGCGGCGATAATGAGCGCGCCGCAAAGACGCCGCCCATCGTCCAGATCAATGGTTGCCGCGCCCTCGCCGAATGCTGCGCCGGAGCGCTTTGCCGGCGCGAAAATCGAAATCGCCGGATCGGTGTCAATTGCATCAAAGATCGCATTACGCAAAAAGCGATTTTCAACGATCCATCCAAGCGGCGTATCCTCGCCCAGCTCACGGCTGTCGAAATGCAGCGCGAATGACGAGACGGTCCCTTCGTCAAAGCGGCTCCGGGCGCGTCCGTCCGTGACCAGAATATCGCGGATAGGCTCTGCCTCGTCGGTGATTTTGTCCCAGAGGCCAAGCCGGCGAAAAACCCGCGCTGTGGCGTAAGAAACCGCCGTCGTGCGCCCGTCAAAGGCGGCGGTGCGCATGACCGCCGGGTCGGCTGCATCGACGAGGGCGCAGGTAAACCCGGCTTGCGACAGGGCGACGGCGGCTAATCCGCCGGCCAGGCCGCCGCCGACAATGACGATATCGAAATCCGCTGTGCCGTTCATGTTCTGAAAAGTTTCGCCTGTTTAAGGTCCATACGTCTACCGAAAGACTTGCCGCTGCGGCGAAAAGCGCGGCATTAGGGAAAAATGCGAAATTCAACGCGCCTTAGCGCTGCCATATTGCCAATCGCTGTGTTCGGTCTTTCGGGGCCGGCGCTGGGGCAGGAAATCACGCCGCTTGATGCGTCGACGCGTTTCCTGATCGATTCAGCCCTTGCGGTCTTTGCCGGGGTGAGCGCGGTTTTATTCATCCTCGCCTATGGGCTGCGCGATATTGGTCTCGCCAGGGTGCAGAACGCGCCGGCGGCGTGTCTGCGGATGCTGGCGGCGTTTTCCGTCACGATTTTCGCCTTCTGGCTTTCAGGCTTCGTGCTTGCCTTCAGCGTTGAGGAAGGCGGATTTCTCGGTGAGTTCGCCTCATGGGCGGCGGCCGATGACGATCCCCTGTCTAACGGGCGCGCATCCGGGGCCGAATGGTTTTTTCATGCCGGCCTTGCCGCCATGGCCGCAGCCATCGTTGCGTCGTCGGTGTCGGAGCGGGTGCGCCTCTGGGCGTTCCTGATCTTTGTCGGCTTCCTTACGGGCATGATCTACCCGATAGCCATTTCCTGGGTCTGGGGCGGCGGCTATTTCATATCGGACTGGTCCTATAAAGACGGCGGCGGCGCGACCATTCACATCGTTGCCGGCGCGGCGGCGCTCGCGGCCGCCTTTGTCGTCGGCCCGCGTCCCGGCCGGTTTAACGCCAAATCGCCCTGGATTGCGGCAACGACGATGTTGCCGCTTTCCGTGTTCGGCGCGGGACTTGCCTGGATTGCGCTGATCGGCGTTTTTGCCGGGCTGGGCGATACTTTTTCTTCCGTTGAAGATGCGATCCGGTTTGGCGGCGTCATCGCCAATATATCTGTCGCCACCGCCGCAGCGATTATCACGGCGCTGATGCTGACCCAGTTCGTCTATGATCGGCCGGGCCTCGTTACGACCATGTGCGCGGTTGTCGCCGGTCCGGTGACGATTGCCGGCGACCCGGTAAATCCTGACCTGTGGCAGGCGGCGATGATCGGCGCGGTTGGCGGCGTCATCGTATCGGTTACGCCGCCTTTCCTTGCTCGTTTCCGTATCGACGATGCGGGGTTTGTGGTGCCGACGCATCTGTTCTGCGGGATATGGGGTGCGATGATTGTCGCCTGGGTCAATCCTGACGCACGTTTTCTGGGTCAGGCCGTCAGCGCTCTCTCAATCGCAATCTTTGTCTTTGGCGTAAGTTTGATGATCTGGACAGCGCTTAAATATTCGCCGTTTGGGGCCCGCCAGCGTGCGCCCAAACCGCCGGAAGGCGCGGCGTGATAAATTCGGCAAACTCAATCGTTAATTTGCGTTAACCCTTTTTTATGCACGCCGTGTAACAGTCGCAACTTACCTATTTTGCAGCAAGTTGAATTCAGCGCGCCATGCCCCGTCAGTCTCGTCGTATTGCACGCAACGCCGGAAGCGATATCGGTCACGCCGCCCGGCTCTTTGTCCGAAATGTTTTCATGCGGGGCGGCGGCCTTGCGCTGATCTTGCTGGCGGTCTGGATGGCGGCGGCGATCCTGACATTTTCGATCAGCGATCCCAGCCTGAATAACGCAACGCCGGCGCCGGTCCAGAATGCCGCCGGGCCTGTGGGCGCCGTCATTGCTGACCTGCTGTTGCAAATTTTTGGCGCTGCGAGCCTGTTACTCATCGCGCCCATGGCGATATGGGGCGCGCTTGCGCTCATCAACAGCGCCCCTGAAGAGACCCCGCGCGATTTCTGGCTGCGGCTCTGGCTGACGCCTGTAACGCTGATTGCGGCAACGGCTGCCGCCGCCGCCGCGCCGACGCCCGCGCTGTGGCCTTACATGGTCGGCGCCGGCGGTGCTCTCGGCGATGGCGGGTTGCGCGCGCTGACCGGCGTGCTGGAATCCTTCAGCGTGCCGGGGGCCGGAATTATCGCTGCTGTGTTTTACTCTATCGTCGGTGTTGTCGGCTATGTCGTCCTGTGCGGCCTGACACGCGATCGTGCATGGAGCGCCTGGTATGCATTCGAAGATTGCGTTGACGCTGTCGTCACTTTCTTCACGCAAGCCCGCGACTGGATCGAAGAGCGCTTCAACCGTGAACCGGCTGAAGACGAACTCGAACCCGACGCCGATGAGATCGAAGACGACGTTGATGCCGAAGAAAGCGAGAGCGAGATTGAAGAAGAGCAGCTCGTTGCGCCGGCGCGGAAACGCAAGATCATCCGTAAAGACACGAAACGAAAAGAAAGCCGCCGCGAACGCCGTGAAGCGCAACCGGTGTTGCCGGTGTTTTCCTCCAGCGATTATGAGTTGCCGCCGCTGAACCTGCTGGCGAAAGCGAACACGACCCGGCGCGCTGTGATTTCCGACGAGGCGCTCGAACAGAATGCCCGCATGCTTGAGAACGTGCTTTCCGACTTTAATGTTCGCGGCGAGATCATTAAT
>CAMYNO010000190.1 GCA_947259815.1 uncultured Parvularculaceae bacterium | reverse complement strand
CGTTGATTTCAAAGTTATGGCGTTCCGGTTTTTTTAACATGGCGCGATCAAGCGCCGCGCTCAGCGCCTGGTCCGGGTCAGCCCCGCGAAGCGCCGCACGCAGATCAATAAAATCATCCTGACCAAGGCACATATAAATGCGGCCGGTGCAGGTGACGCGCACGCGATTGCACCCATCGCAGAAATTCTGGGTCAGCGGTGTGATGAAACCGAGGACGCCGCCGGTTTCTTCCACTCGCACATAACGGGAGGGCCCGCCGGTGCGCATTGCCAGCGGCGAAAGCGTCCATGATTTTTCGAGTGTCTCACGAACCGCCGTCAAAGGCATATATTGATCGGTGCGGTCTTCCTCTATCTCGCCAAGCGGCATGACTTCGATCAAGGTCACATCCATGCCGCGACCATGAGCCCAGCCGATCAGCGTCGGCAGTTCTTCGTCATTAACGCCTTTGAGCGCCACAACATTGATCTTGATCTTGAGCCCGGCGTTTTGCGCCGCATCCAGCCCTTTTAAAACCTGGGAAAGCGCGTTGCGCCGCGTCAGTCGCTCAAACTTTTCATCGTCGAGCGTATCGAGGGATACATTTATCCGCTCAACGCCGAGCGCGCTTAAAACATCCGCATGGTGAACAAGCTGCGTGCCGTTGGTAGTGAGTGTGACCTCGTCCAGTTCGCCCGCGCCGAGCCGGCCGGAGAGCCGCGCCAGCAAAATCATGATGTCCCGGCGCACGAGCGGCTCGCCGCCGGTAATGCGAATTTTGCGAACGCCCCGATCAATAAAGGCGCCGGCGATCTGTTCCAGCTCCTCAAGGCTTAAAACATCGCGCTTGGGCAGGAACGTCATATGCTCCGCCATGCAATAGCGGCAGCGAAGATCGCAACGGTCAGTCACCGATAGCCGCAGATAGGTAATCTCACGGCCAAAACTGTCTTTTAAAGGCGAAGGGGTCATAGTGCCGCGCAATATAGCACAGTGCGAGGCTTATGACGACTTCCCGGCGCGTGCGTCCATAGCCGCCAGTTGCTCCGGCGTCGCCGGCTTCTGGTGCTTTTCTTTCCACTCGGCATAAGGCATGCCGTAAATGCGCTCGCGCGCGGCGTCGTCGGTGACGTCAAGACCTGCTTCGTCCGCCGCCGCCTTGTACCATTTGCCGAGGCAGTTGCGACAGAAGCCCGCAAGAATCATCAGATCGATATTCTGGGCGTCCTTATTGGCGTCGAGATGCGCGATCAGCCGGCGCATCACCGCCGCGTCAAGTTTTTCCTGATCGCGCTCGCTCAACCCGGCCATAATCTTCCCTATCCTGCTTTCGCCTCAAGTCGGTATTTATGCAGCAACGGTTCGGTATAGCCGCTCGGCTGCGCCACGCCTTCAAACACCAGCGCCTGCGCCGCCCGATAGGCGACGCCATCGAAACCCGGCGCCATCGGCTTGTAAAGCGGACCGCCGGCATTTTGCGCATCGACCTTTACCGCCATTTCCTGAAACGCTTCGTCGACCTGCGCCTTCGTGCATACGCCATGGAGCAGCCAGTTGGCCATATGCTGAGATGAGATGCGCAAGGTCGCGCGGTCTTCCATCAGGCCGATATCGTTGATGTCGGGCACTTTCGAACAACCGACGCCCTGATCGATCCAGCGCACCACATAACCGAGAATCCCTTGGGCGTTATTGGCAAGCTCGTCGCGGATCTCCTGTTCCGACCAGTTGGTTCCTTTCGCAAGCGGAATGGAAAGGAGTTTTTCGAGTCCCGGAACCGGCGCCGCGGCAACTTCTTTCTGGCGCGCGAAGACATCGACCTGATGGTAATGCTGCGCATGGAGAACCGCCGCCGTCGGGCTCGGCACCCAGGCGGTGTTGGCGCCGGTTTGCGGATGACCGATTTTCTGCTCCATCATATCCGCCATGCGGTCCGGCGCCGCCCACATGCCTTTACCGATCTGCGCCTTGCCGGAAAAACCGCACTTCAGTCCGATCGCTACGTTGCGCGCCTCATAGGCGGCGATCCAGTCGGTCGATTTCATTTCGGCTTTTCGGATCATCGCGCCCAGGCGCATGGATGTGTGCATTTCATCGCCGGTGCGATCCAGGAAACCGGTATTGATAAAGACGACCCGGTCTTTCACCGCCTCGATACAGGCCGCGAGATTTGCGGATGTCCGGCGTTCTTCATCCATGACGCCGACTTTGAGCGTGTGACGTGAGAGCCCAAGCAGGTCTTCCACCGCATTAAAGAGTTTATCCGTAAACGCACATTCTTCCGGTCCGTGCATCTTTGGTTTGACGATATAGACGGAACCGGAGGCGGAGTTGACGAACGATCCATTGCGTTTCAGATCGTGCATGGCGCACAGGCCGGTAATGATCGCGTCGAGAATACCTTCCGGCGCTTCGGCGCCGTCTTGCGTCACGACCGCCGGATTGGTCATCAAATGCCCGACATTGCGCACAAGCAGCAGCGAGCGCCCTTTCAGCGTAACCGTACCTCCGCCAGCGCCGGTAAAGCTCTTGTCTTTGTTGAGTCCACGATCGACGGTCTCGCCGTCCTTGTCAAAGCGCGCGGTCAAATCGCCTTTCATCAGGCCGAGCCAGTTGCGATAGGCGGCTGTTTTGTCTTCCGCATCGACCGCAGCGACAGAGTCTTCAAGATCGACGATGGTTGAAAGCGCCGCTTCCAGTTCGATATCGGCGACCCCGGCTTTATCGCTGGCGCCGACGGGATGGTCGCGTTTGATTTTTATAACGATATGCAGACCGTTTTGCTT
>CAMYNO010000189.1 GCA_947259815.1 uncultured Parvularculaceae bacterium | reverse complement strand
GGCAAAAGCCGTTATCGCAAAATGGCTCAGGCAGTACAATCATATCCGCCCGCATCAAGCCCTCGGCATGCGCCCGCCGGTGCCGGAAACCATCTCAGATATTGGTACATAACGACGGGGCTGGACAATTTTGTTCCGTGTCGGATATGAGCAAAATGGCAATATCATTGCGCTTTGGGTTAAAGAACAAACAAATCGTATGCTGACAATAGGGAGCTGGCGATTTGAATTGCCGGCGACATGGTTTCAATCCCTAAATCCATTCATAATCATTATTTGCACGCCATTGTTGACATGCTACTGGGCGCGTTGGGAAAAGAAACATGGCCGGCCGAATCTGCTACGCCGGATGAGCTTTGGCTGCCTGATGGGGGCGGGGGCGTCGCTGATCATGATCTTTGCGGCGCTGGTATACGCCTCCAAGGGCGAGCCGGTCAGCGCTCTTTGGGTGATTGCCTATTTCGTACTGCTTACATTCGGCGAGCTTTTTGTATTGCCAATCGGGTTGGCGCTGTTTGGAACCATTTCGCCAGTTAAAGTCGCTTCGATCATGATGGGTTTTTGGTACATTGCAAAGTTTATCGGCAGCCTTATCGCCGGTTATGTCGGTGTGTTTTGGGAGGTTGTCCCGCAATATCAGTTTTTCGCAATGGGTTTAGTTTGCGCTTTGGCGGCGGCGCTCTTAGCGTTTGTTGTATCGCTAAAACCGCGCCATTCCAAATGATGTTTACGTGGTGCGTGGTTGAAACCTAGCGATGTCATATTGATCAAACTTTCATAAGAAACGGACTCACGTAATCATTAGTGAGCTTGCCCCGAGTGTTGGACCAGCGTTGAGCTGAACCTCTCGGCCTTATGTCGGTGCGGGGCCAACAGCTCATTTGTGATCAGTGGAATTCTTACTGGCTGGTCAGTCACCATTCATTATATCATTGACCGGTCGGTCGGTTAATTATATAGTGGTTGAAACGGCGCTTCACGGGCGCTGCGGAGGAGGTTTCGGATGTACGCACAGGAAGTGAAGTCTACCGGCCAAGGCGTTAAATCTCTTGAGGAAATGGCTCCCGACGAGCGCGCCTTTCAGGAGAAGGTCAACGCCAAGATCAAGATTGAGCCGAAGGACTGGATGCCCGAAGGGTATCGCAAAACCCTTGTCCGCCAGATCTCACAGCACGCTCATTCGGAGATTGTCGGCCAGCTTCCGGAAGGTAACTGGATTTCCCGCGCGCCGACGCTTGAGCGCAAGGCGATACTCCTCGCCAAGGTTCAGGACGAGGCTGGCCACGGGCTCTACCTTTACTGCGCGGCGGAAACGCTGGGCGTCAGTCGTGATCAGATGACGGAGCAATTGCTTGCCGGCAAAGCGAAATATTCCTCCATCTTCAATTATCCGACACTTACATGGGCCGATATCGGCGCCATTGGCTGGCTGGTCGATGGCGCGGCGATTATGAATCAGGTGCCGCTGCAACGCTGTTCCTATGGTCCTTACTCTCGTGCGATGATCCGTATTTGCAAGGAAGAAAGTTTTCATCAGCGTCAAGGCTATGACATCATGATGAAGCTTTGCGCCGGCACGGCTGAGCAAAAGGAAATGGCGCAGGATGCGCTGAACCGCTGGTGGCAACCGGCGCTCATGATGTTCGGCCCGCCCGACGGCGACAGCGTTCACTCGGCGCAGTCCATGGCCTGGGGCATCAAACAGAATAGCAATGACGAGCTGCGCCAGAAATTCGTCAATGAGACCGTTCCGCAGGCAGAGTATCTCGGCCTGACGCCGCCGGACCCGGACGTCAATTGGAACGAAGACAAACAGGGCTACGACTATGGTGAGCTTGACTGGAACGAGTTTTACGAAGTCCTGAAAGGCAACGGCCCTTGCAACAAGGAACGCCTTGAGGCCCGGCAAAAAGCCTGGGACGATGGCGAATGGTTTCGCGACGGGCTGATGGCCCACGCCAGAAAGCGCGAAATGCGCAAGCAGGCGGCGGAGTGAGCGAGATGTCCCGGCTGGAGCAGTTGCGCCGGGACGGACCGGGCGACGACGCCTTCGATTGGGAAGCGTTTCCGAATCTGAAGGTCTGGCAACAAAAGCAATGTGCGTGAGGAAACTATGAGTAACGAATGGCCGCTTTGGGAAGTCTTTATCCGTGGGCAGCACGGGCTCTCTCACCGCCATGTGGGCAGCCTCCATGCCCCGGATGCGGAGATTGCCATCAAGAACGCGCGTGACGTTTATACGCGGCGCAATGAGGGCGTTTCCATCTGGGTTGTTCCGTCCTCTGACATTGTCGCATCCGCGCCGGGCGATAAGGAACCGCTTTATGAGCCTTCCAATTCGAAGGTGTACCGGCATCCGACTTTTTTCGATATCCCCGAAGAAGCAGGGCCGATGTAATGGCGAATGATACTCTCGTTCGCGAACTGGCCCTTCGCATGGGCGACAATACGCTGATCCTCGGCCAGCGCGTTTCGGCCTGGTGCGGCCACGCGCCAGTGCTGGAGGAAGATATTGCGCTCGCCAATGTTGCGCTTGATTTTATCGGGCAGACGAGACTTTGGCTCGGCCTTGCCGCCGATCTTGGCGTCGAAGACGACGCCGACGCGCTGGCTTTTTTGCGCGACGCGCGCGCCTTTAAAAACTGCCTGCTGGTTGAGCAACCCAATGGCGATTTCGCGCACACATTGATGCGGCAGTTCCTGTTTGACGCCTGGCATCTGCCGATGTTGGCGGCGCTGAAACAGTCTTCCGACCGGCGCGTTGCAGAGATCGCGGAGAAATCCGCCAAGGAGGCGGCGTATCATCTGGAGCGATCGGAAGACTATGTTGTCCGCCTCGGCGACGGGTCAGACGAAAGCCATGCGCGCATGCAGGCGGCGCTCGATACGTTATATCCTTTCGCCGGAGAACTGACGACGCCGGACGCCAATGATGAAGCCTTCGCAGAGGCGGGGCTTGCGCCGGAGCTTTCGGTCATTGGCGATATTTATCAAGCGACGCTGACGCGGGTTCTGAATGAGGCGACATTGTCGCCGACCACGACTGTCGTGCGCAAAGGCGGCAAGCAAGGCCTGCATTCTGAAGATTTCGGTTTTATCCTCGCGGACATGCAATGGCTGCAACGCGCCTATCCGGGAGCGACGTGGTGAATGCGCTTGATGCAAAACCTTCTGTCGATGAAATCTGGCGCTGGCTGGAAGATGTTCCGGACCCGGAGATTCCGGTGGTGTCCGTCGTTGAGCTTGGCATTGTGCGCGCCGTTGACTGGCGCGGCGAAGACCTTGTCGTAACGGTGACGCCCACATATTCCGGCTGCCCGGCGACGGCGGTTATTTCTCTCGACATTGAAGAAGCGATCCGCAGGAAGGGCGTTGACGCTGTGCGGGTTGAATCGCGGCTTTCGCCCGCCTGGACGACCGACTGGATCACTGACGCGGGGCGGGAAAAATTAAAGGCGTATGGAATAGCGCCGCCGGAGGGTGCGGCTTGCGCCGGCATGTTGAAGGCGCCGGCGATTGTGGCCTGTCCGCGCTGCGGATCGCATGACACGGCGGAAGTCAGCCGCTTCGGTTCCACCCCCTGCAAGGCGAGTTGGCGCTGCAACGCCTGCCTTGAACCTTTCGATTATTTCAAGAGTTTTTAAGCCATGGCGCAATTTTATCCGCTTCGCGTGACCGATATTAAACGAGACACCAGGGAGTCGGTCATTCTGACCTTGGCGCCCCCAAGCGGCGCGGAAGATGCGTTCAAATTTATACAGGGCCAATATTTGACCTTTCGGCGGGAGTTTGACGGTGAGGAATTGCGACGGTCCTATTCCATATGCGCCGGCGTCAATGATAACATGCTCCGTGTCGGTATTAAAAAAGTCGATGATGGCTGGTTTTCCAGCTGGGCCAATGAAGAACTGAAGATTGGCGATACGCTTGAAGCCATGGCGCCCATGGGTAACTTCCACAGCGCCTTAAAGCCCGATGAGGCGCGCAACTATCTCGGCTTTGCCGGCGGATCGGGCATCACGCCGATGATCAGCCTGATCAAGACGATCATGGAAGCTGAACCCGGTTCGAGTTTCACGCTTGTTTATGGCAACCGCGCAACGACCGCGATCATGTTCCGCGAGGAACTTGAGGATTTGAAAAACACGTATATGGGGCGATTCAACATCGTCCATATTCTTGAAAGCGAAGCGGATATCGAATTGTTTTCCGGCCGATTGACGCGGGAGAAATGCGACGCGCTGTTTGAGCGGTGGATTGATGTCAAAGGCGCCGATCTCGCTTTTATCTGCGGGCCGGAGCCAATGATGCTTGCGGTCTCCGACGCGCTGAAGGCGCATGGCATGCCGGAGAAATCGATCAAGTTCGAACTCTTTGCGAGTTCGCGTCCGGCAAAAGCAAAGAAACGCACAGACGCCAAAGGCGTTGGCGCCGGCGCAAAAACGTCGGCGACGATTATTCTGGATGGCGCCGCGCGCGCATGCGAAATCAAGGGTGAGCAAACCGTGTTGGAGGCGGCGCTGGCCGCCGATATCGGTGCGCCATTCGCCTGTAAGGCCGGGGTGTGTTCCACATGCCGCGCGAAATTGATCGAGGGCGAAGTCGATATGGACACCAATTACGCCCTCGAGGATTATGAGGTCGAACGCGGCTACATCCTGACCTGTCAGAGCCATCCGCGAACGGATAAAATTGTCGTCGACTACGACCAGTAGGCGCGTTACGCGACCTTTTGGGTAGGGGTTTGCGGGGCGCCAAAAGCGGCCATTAATTCCGGCAGGCGCGCCTCGGTCTGGGCAACTGCTTTTTCCTTAACTGGCCCGTAACCGCGAATATCATCAGGCAGGGCGGCAATCGCGATAGCGGTGTTCAGGTTTTCGCCGGTCAGTGTTGCAGCGATCACCTCGATACGCGCGCGGTATTCGGCAACCAGCCGGCGTTCCATTCGTCGCTCCGCCGTGCGGCCGAAGGGATCGAACGCGGTACCCCGAAGCGGTTTGAATTTCGCGAGCAGCCAGAAGGCGCGCATCATCCATGGCCCGAACTCTTTCTTCTTCGGTCGGCCAAGGGCGTCGGTCTCACTGTTGAGAACGGGCGGCGCCAAGTGGAATTTCAGCTTGTAATCGCCTTTGAACGTTCTGGCGATTTCTTTTTTGAAAGGCCCGTCAGTATAGAGCCGCGCCACTTCATATTCGTCCTTATACGCCATCAGTTTGAAGAGGTTTCGCGCAATGGCGGCGTGAAATGCTTCGGCGCCGGGAATGGTTCGGGTATTTGTGATGATGCGCTGAACAAAGCTGCGATAGTTATCGGCATAGGCTGCGTTCTGATATCCGGTGAGAAACGCGTGGCGCTTTTCGATCAGGGAATCTATGGAGGGATCGGCGCCGTCGCTTTCCTCGGCAAGTCCCGCGGCTTTCAAGACGGTATCACCGCTCACCGCCGCCGCGCGGCCAAGGGCGAATGTGCGCTTGTTCCTGTCGATTGCGACGCCGTTTAATTCAATAGCGCGCAGAATCGCGGAAAGCGACAGCGGAACCAGCCCTTTTTGCCATGCAAACCCAAACAGCAGCATATTGGAAAAGACAAGATCGCCCATGAGCCGGCCGGCGATCATGTTGGCGTCAATATGGTCGACATTATCGGCGCCGCAGGCTTTTTCGATGGTCTTAAGACGTAGCCGCGCCTCAAAGTCTATATTCCGGTCACGAATGAAATCAGCGGTCGGGATGATATCCATATTGGCGATGGCGCGGGTTTTTCCCTTTTGCATGACGCTGAGCGCGCGCGCATCGGTGCCGACAACCATATCGCAGGCGATGACGGCTTCGGCCTCGCCGACGTCAATGCGCACCTGATTGAGATCTTCTGGTCGTTCGCCGAGGCGTACATAGGAAAGAACGGTTCCGCCTTTCTGGGCGAAGCCCATGAAGTCGAGAACGCTCGCGCCCTTGCCTTCAAGATGGGCGGCCATGGTTGTAATGGCGCCAATGGTGACAACGCCGGTGCCGCCGACGCCGCCGATTAACATATCATATGCGCGCTTAATCTGCGGGAGGTTGGGCGCCGGAAGATCGTCCAGCAATTGTTCCAGCTCGGCGCCGAATTGCCTTGGTTCCGGTTTCCTGAGGTCGCCGCCTTCGACGGTGACAAAGCTGGGGCAAAATCCTTTGACGCAGGAATAATCCTTGTTGCAGGAGGATTGGTCGATCATCCGCTTGCGGCCGAACTCAGTTTCCTTCGGCACGATCGACAGGCAATTCGACTGGACGGAACAGTCGCCGCAGCCCTCGCAGACCAGACTATTGATGAATACGCGCTTGGCGGGGTCGGGATAGGTTCCGCGTTTGCGGCGCCGGCGTTTTTCCGCGGCGCAGGTCTGGTCATAGATCAGTGCGGTGACGCCCTTTATGTCGCGCAGCTCTCGCTGAACGGCATCCAGTTCGTCGCGATGCTGAACAATCACGCCGGGCGGGTAGGCGCCGTATCCTTCGGTTCGCGCCGGATCGTCGGAGAGAACGCAGACGCGTTTCACGCCTTCAGCGACTAGCTGCGCGGCGATTTGCGGCACGGTCAGTGTGCCATCCACCGGCTGGCCGCCGGTCATGGCGACGGCGTCATTGTAAAGGATCTTATAGGTGATGTGTGCGTCGGCGGCGACAGCCTGACGGATCGCCATATAGCCGGAGTGATAATAAGTGCCGTCGCCAAGGTTTTGAAAAATATGCTTGTCGGAAAGGAACATGGATTTCGACGCCCAGTTGACGCCTTCGCCGCCCATCTGAATGAGATCGGACGTTTTTCGATCCATCCAGGAGACCATGAAGTGACAGCCGATGCCGGCCAGCGCCCGGCTTCCCTCCGGCACTTTTGTTGAAGTGTTATGGGGACAGCCGGAACAGAAATAAGGGACGCGGCGGGCGCCGCCGGGCGTATTGATCAGTTTCGTTTCCGCGCTTTCGATAGCCGCCAGCGCGTCATCGAATTTCAACTTGCCGAATGTGCGTTTAAGACGCCGCGCGAGAATAGGCGCCAGCCCGGACGGCGTCAGCTCGTCGACCCAGGAAATCAGAGGCGCGCCGTCCTCGTCATGTTTGCCGAGAATGTGGTTGGGTTTGCGAACCGCGCGGTCGTAAATATATTCCTTAAGCTGACTTTCTATGATGCCGCGTTTTTCCTCGATGACGAGGACTTCTTCCTTGCCGGCCATGAAACGTTCCGCGCCCTCGGTCTCCAGCGGCCAGACGAGGCCGACCTTATAGATTTCAAGGCCGATCTTGCGGGCGCGCTCTTCGTCAACGCCAAGGCGGGCCAGCGCCTCCATCACATCGTAATGGGCCTTGCCGGTCGTCACGATGCCGAATTTCGCCTTCGGGCTCGGCCAGATTACCCGGTCGATGGGATTGGCGCGGGCAAAGGCGCGAAGCGCATCCTTTTTGGTGCGCATTCGGGTTTCGATCTGCATGCCCGGAAGATCCGGCCAGCGAAAATTGAGCCCGCCGGCGGGCGGCGTGAAATCCGCCGGCGTCACAAAGTCGGGAAGCGGCGGCAATGTCATGGAGGCGGCGCTTTCGACCGCTTCGGATATCGCTTTAAAGCCGACCCACATGCCGGAATAACGTGAGGCCGCGTATCCCCACAGTCCGAACTCGATATATTCCGCGATACTCGCGGGGTTAATCGTCGGCATGTAATAGGCCATGAAAGCAACGTCGGACTGATGCGACATGGAGGATGAAACACAGCCATGATCGTCGCCGGCGACAACGAGGACGCCGCCACGGGGGGATGATCCGTATGCGTTGCCGTGTTTCAGCGCGTCGCCGGCGCGGTCGACGCCCGGTCCCTTGCCGTACCACATGGAAAAAACGCCATCGACGGTGCGCGTGGCTTCTACTTCGACCTGTTGCGTGCCGAGCACGGCGGTTGCGGCAAGGTCTTCGTTGATCGCGGGCAGGAATTTTATGTTGGCGTCGGCAAGAAAGTCCTTGGCGCTCCACATCGCCTGATCGACCGCGCCGAGGGGAGAGCCCCGATAGCCGGAAACGAAGCCGGCGGTGTTTATGCCGGCGCGGGCGTCCATCCGGCGTTGCATCAGCATTAACGCAACAAGCGCCTGCGTTCCGGTCAGGAATACGCGGCCCTCGTATCGGCGGTAGCGGTCGTTGAGTTCGTAATCGTCAAGGACAGGGGCGGGGATGGGAGCGAGGGCGGCGACCATGGGCGAATCCTGTATTTTTGCAGAATTTACCGCATGTGTGGCGGAATATCTTTCAAAATGGCGCCAGTATGACGATATAATGATATGCATGTTTCGATAAAGTGGATATTATGAAGCAGACAAATCACTGAAATGTGGAGAGCGTTGCCATGAGCGCAGAACTTGATGATGTCGACCGCCGTATCCTTCGGGCGGTGCAGGATAAGGGAAAACTCTCCGCGCAGGATCTTGCGGATGAAACTGGCCATGGATCGCCGGCGACATGCTGGCGGCGTCTGCGCAGTCTCGAAGAGGCCGGATATATCGAGGGCTATCGGGCCGCGATCGACCGACGAAAGCTCGGCTTTCACGTCTCGGCGTTCGTCTATCTGTCGATAGAACGTCAGCATAAGGATATTGTCTCGAAGATCGAGCGAAAGATTCTCGACCGGCCGGAAGTGCTGGACTGTTACATGACAACCGGGGACAGCGACTTCACCTTACGCGTCGTTGCCCGCGACATCGACGACTATGAACGCTTTATGCAGACATTCCTGTTCGAACTGCCGGGCGTCAGTCATGTGCGCTCGTCTATCGCCCTGCGCGAAGTGAAACAGACAAACGCATTGCCAGTTTAGTCGCGCCCCGCGAGGGCGATGATCTTTTTCGCCTGAACGAGATGGGGCATGTCCACCATGCTGCCCTTATAGGAGAGAACGCCAATGCCGGGATTGGCGGCGAATAGCTCAATGATCGCTTGCGCGTCTTCGACTTCTTCCGCGCTCGGCGTGAAAGCGGCATTGATGGTCTCGACCTGGGCCGGATGAATGGCGAGCTTGCCGGTAAAGCCGTCCCGGCGGCTGCGCGCAGCTGACGCGGCCAACCCTTCCATGTCGCGAAAGTCCGAATACAGCGTATCGACGGCCTGGACGCCGGCGGCGGCCGCCGCGAACAGACACAGCGCCCGCGCGACTTCAAATGGCTGGCTCCATTCGCTGTTTTCGCCTTTTTTACTCATGGCGCCGAGGGCTGCGCCGAGGTCTTCAGCGCCCCATGTGAGCCCCACAAGGCGGGACGCCACATGACGGTATTCTCCCAGCGAAAAAAGCGCCGCCGGGGTTTCCGTCGCTACGGGCAGAATTTTTGTTGCGCCGGTTTCAAGGGAATATTTCTGTTCCGCCTCAGCCAGCCAGTTTTCCAGCGTGCGGATATCGTCCGGCGCATGCGCCTTGGGAAGGACAATGCCGTCAGGCCTGCCCTCGATAATCACCTCGAAATCCTTTGCCGCATCATCGGTGTCTAGTGGATTGATACGGACATAGAGCGCCGCTCGCCGTTGCTTCAGCTCGCCGAGATATTCCTTTACGCGCAATCTTGCCTCAGGGCGCG
>CAMYNO010000188.1 GCA_947259815.1 uncultured Parvularculaceae bacterium | reverse complement strand
TGATCATTGGCGCGCCAGGGCGCCGTTGCTGGCGCCGGGCGTTTTCATGGCGTTCACGATTGCGGCGGCCGCGACTTTCCTGACCGAGCATTATGGCGCGCCGGTGATGCTGTTCGCCTTGCTGATCGGCATGGCCTTTCATTTTCTCAGCCAGGAAGGGCAGTGCGTCGCCGGCATACAGTTTGCTTCGTCGCGGCTTTTGAAAATTGGCGTTGCGCTTCTCGGTGTACGGGTTTCGTTTTCGGAACTGGTCAGCCTCGGACCGGCGCCGGTTCTGTTAACGCCGGTGTTCATCGCACTGACGATTGGCGCGGGCATCCTTATTTGCCGCATGGCCGGGCGCCGCACGCGCTTTGGCCTTCTGACCGGCGGCGCCGTCGCGATCTGCGGCGCATCGGCGGCGCTGGCCATTTCCTCCGCCTTGCCGGCCAAGGAGGGGAGCGAGCGTGATACGCTGTTCACCGTCGTTGCGGTAACGACCCTCTCGACGATCGCCATGATTGTTTACCCCATGATTTTTGCCGCGTTCGGCTTCAACGATCAGCAGACGGGATATTTGATCGGTGCGACGATCCACGATGTGGCCCAGGTTATTGGCGCGGGATATGCGGTGTCGGAAGAAGCCGGCGCCGTCGCGACTTATGTGAAAATGATGCGCGTTGCGATGTTGCCGCTCGTCGTCATTGCCGTTGCGCTCAGTTTTCGCAAGGACGCCAGCGCCGGGAAGTTCGAGTTTCCGTGGTTTGCCGTTGGCTTCGGCGTGCTGCTGGCGCTGAACAGCATCGGCGCCTTTCCCCCCATGGTCGTGTCGTTACTGACCGGCGCGTCGCAATGGCTGCTTGTCGCCGCCATAGCTGCACTGGGCATGAAAACATCGCTCAAGGCGATGGCCGATCTCGGTGCGAGTTATATTGGCATACTCGTCGCGGAGACGGTGTTCCTCGTCCTCATCGCCCTTGCTGCGGTGACGGTGATTTGATCCGCGTCAAAAACGATAGGTAACGCCGCCATAAACGCTCAAACG
The DNA here is from genome assembly GCA_947259815.1 of uncultured Parvularculaceae bacterium. Classification (GTDB taxonomy): domain Bacteria; phylum Pseudomonadota; class Alphaproteobacteria; order Caulobacterales; family Parvularculaceae; genus Hyphococcus. Next base: position 7,198 of record CAMYNO010000188.1, on the reverse strand, counting down.
CGCGCCGGGTGTAAAAATGCGATCCTCATCGACATTGACGGAGAGGACAGGCGAAACGCCGGCGACATAATTTGAATCGAGCAGGTTTTCACCGGACGCGAAAATTTCAATCCGGTCATTGAACCGATATCCGGCGGAGAAACCGATAACCGGGTCGGTCGGCACGCTGACAGTATTTTCGTGATCGGCGAAGAACGCGCCACCGGCGAGCTGGACGTTAGCGGCGACGAACCACTGGTCGATCAACTCGTAACGCAACTCGCCGCGATATTGATGCACGGGCAGGCCGGCGATGCGGTTTCCGTCGACCCCGCCGAGGGCGCCGACGCCATCGACGATGCGATGATCGGCATAGGTGTAGACATTGCGCAATGTCAGCGCCGCGCCGCGGTCGGCCATGGAGCCGGGGAAGAGTTGGACATCAACGCCCGCCTCAATACCCTTATGAGTCGTCTTGTCGGCGGCGCCGTAAATCGGACCGGTGATGAAGCTGGAAGGCTCGCCCAGCGACAGGATTTCGTTTTCTACATCGGTATCGAAATAGGCGATGTCAAACCCGATCCAGTTTCTGAATTTTCCGCGCAGGCCCGCTTCCAGCGTGAATGAATCCTGCTCGCCAAGACCGGCAAGGCTGGTCGGATCGCCAGCGGTCAGCACTTCCATGCTTGGCGGTTCGAATGCGCGTGACGCGCTGGCGTATAGCTGAAGGTTTTTGGTGAAGTCGAAACGGGCGCCGCCACGGGCCGCCGCGCCGGTGAAGGTTTCCATGTCGATATCGTCGTCGGAAAGATCCGTGACCTGACGCTCTACCTTGATGAACTTGCCGCCCACATCGACCGCCAGACGCCTGAGCGGTTTATAGACGCCTTCGACAAAGGCGCTGATCAGCTTCGACTTCTGGTCGGTTTGCGCAACCATGTCGCCGGCATTGCCGTTGTTGTTCTCAAAGAGATCGGAGTTCTGACTGCCATTCACCCATTCGCCGCCAAAGCGATATTGCGTGTCGGCGCCGAACAGGCTGAGCGAGCGTTCCGCTTCCAGGCGCGCGCCCCATTCGGACCCTTCCTGATCGGTGAAGCCGATGAAATCTATCTGCGGGGATTCGACCCAGCGGCGGGTGTAATGCCCGCCAATCGTGAAATCGTGCCAGAGGAGGGGAAATGTCGTCTCGTTGGCGATGCGTCCCTCGCGAATGTCGCGGGCAAAATCATCTGCGCGCGCGCCGTCGACGAGGTTGATGATCGGGCCGCCGGGGAAGAGCGGGCCGAGCGTGATTGGCGGGGTCGGTTGCTGCGCATCTTCCTCAAGCTGCGCAAGGGTCAGCCCGCCGGCAAGTTCGGTCTCGGAATTGACAACATCGACAAAGAAACGCGTCGAGATGCGGCTGGTCAGATCAATGCCGATATTGCCGTGAAACTGTTCGCTGACGCGGCGGTTATTATCGCGCCAGCCATTTTCGTAAACGCCGGTGACGCTGGCGTAGTAATCGAGCCCGGATGACGCGCCGGCGAGGCTGACATGGGTTTGGCCGCCGGCTTTGCCGTCTATTGTCGAGCCGCCGTCAAGGCGGGCCGAGATGCCAGCGGGAACGCCCTTGCCGGTGCGCGAGCGCAGATCGATGACGCCGCCAAGGTTGCCGCCGCCCTCGCGTAAATTCGCAACGCCGCGATAAACGTCAATACGCCTGGTGGAGAGCAGGTCGATCTCGCTTGAATTTGTCGTTCCGTGCACGTCGGTGAGGCGCGCGCCATCGCGCAGCACGATGATGTTGGAGCGTTGCGCGCTGTTGCCAAGGGCGAAGCCGCGGATGGCAAGGCGCGGCTCCTGTATATCGAGGCCGTTCACTTGAACGCCCGGCGCAAAGAAGACGCCATCGCCGATATCGTCGGCATAGTTGTCTTCGTAATCGCGCTCGTCACGCTGGTCGACGGCGGCGGCGACCTGATAAAACTCGTCAAGCGGCCGGTCGCGCAGCGTTTTGGGCTTGAATACGCCCGCTTCCTTCAGCGCCGCGAGCGAAGCCGGCGCGCCGACGGCGAGCGCCGACGTCGCCATCAAGAATGCAGTGAACGGTTTTCTGATAATCATAACGATCCATTGAAATCGAAATCTGTCAGTGAAGCGCAACGCCCGGTGCAAGCTATTCCGAAGCGGCGACGCGGCGCCCCATGACGGTTTTCTGAAATCCCCTCTTTATTATCGCCGGGCGTTAAAAGAGCCCGATGTCACGTTGCGAAAAGTTTGTAAGCCCCGGCAGCGCTATATCGAGTTCGCCATCGGTAAGGCCGAACCACGAGCCGAGCGTTGCTGCGAATTGATCGACGGATGTTGTCGGGATCAGCCGGCCATTGCCGCTGTCCTGATCGTGTTCGAGAACCGGCAGCGGAAAATCGCCAACCATGCGTGAACCGTTGACGCCGCCGCCGAGAACGAAGTGATGCCCGCCCCAGCCATGGTCCGTCCCGTCGCGATTGATGGTCAGCGTGCGGCCGAAGTCAGATGATGTGAACGACGTAACATCCTGGTCGATACCCAGCTCGCCCATAGTATCGTGGAAAGCGCGGATCGCCGAGGCGATGCCGGCGTGATTGCGCGGAATGCTTTGATGCTGGTTGGAATGGGTGTCATAGCCGCCGGCGGCGACGAAAAAGACCTGGCGGTTGACGCCAAGGACTTCACGCAAGGCGATGATGCGCGCAACAACCTGTAGCTGACTGGCAAGCCGGTTTTGCGGAAACATTGTGGTAAAGGGCGCGTCGTCGCCAAATGACTGGCGCAATGTCCGGTTCGCTTCGATCGAGCGATCCATAATGTTTGTGAAGTCGCGCTGCAGGATATTTGTCAGCGTTTGCCCTTCGGCTTTCAGGGTCGACTCGTAAATGCCGGGGAGTGCGGCGGACCCGAAAAGGTCGTCATCGCTGACGCCGATGATTTCCTGTGGGCCGCTCCCGCCGACCTGATACTGGCCGACGACTTCGCCCTGCAGGAACACGGCGTTGCCCGAAGCGGATACGGCGGTAAAGGTCGTGTCCGGATTGCTGCTTGAGGCGGCGATCATGTCGGCGAGGCGTCCGCCCCAGCCAAACCGCGCGCCTTCAGGTTCGGAAGACATCCACACGGACTGCTGGTCATTGTGAGAGAAAAGCCGCGGCGGTCGCGGTACGGAGCGGTTCTGGTAATCGTCACGGTTCATCGGCGCGACCAGCGGGCCGACATTGGCAACGACAGCGCCGTCGCCGCGTTCGATCAACTCGTGAATTGGCCCAAGCTCCGGCGGTAGCGCAAATTGTCGGCCGCCAAAGTTAGCCGCATTCGATAGCGTCAGCGGCAGGAGCTGATCGCGCGCCCGCGTTGAGCCGCCTTCATTGTTTTCATAGCGGTTGAACAATTCGCGGCGGATATCGGCGTAAGCGTTATAGTTCGCCGTGTCGTAGGGGATGACGGTGTCGTGGCCGTCCATGCCGCCGAACAGAAATACGCAAACAAGGGCGCGATAACCGCTTGTGTCGGCGGCGAAGGCGTTAAATCGCATCAGGTCGTTGGCAAAGCCGGTCGCCGCGCCGAAGGAAAGGGCTGCGCCGGTTTGAAGGAAGTGTCGTCGGGATTGCCGCATCGGTCTGTTCCTAGCGCTGAATGATGTAATCGGATGAATTCATGACAAAGAGGACGGCGAGGCGGGCGCGAACTTCGTCGCGCGAAAAAGAATCCGCGCCCGAGCTTACGGCGTTCACCGCATTGATAATCTGCGTCCGCGTCGCGGCGCTCAGCGATCCGTGCGCAAGCAAACTGTCGAGATGATCGACAAGCGCGGCGGGGTCGCCGGCAAGGGCGACCTCTGCGTCGTAATTCGGCGCAAAGTCCGTGCGGCCTTCAAAGTTGAAGATGAAATCGGTCATGAAGTTGGCGTAGCCGGTGACGCTGGCCGCGGTGGTGATCTGAAGCTCCGGCGCGACCATGCCGGCGGCGGCGCTTTCCGATCCCGGCTGCACATATCCGGGACGATAGAAGTTAAAGACCGAAGGCGAGCGATAGGCTTGCTGGTTCAGCGCATTCGGCGCCTGGGTGTCGCGCACGCGTCCTTCATTGCCGACATCCGTTCGGGTCACGCCAAAGGCGCGCGCCCATTGGGTAAAGCGAATGACCGGCTCACGCAACTTTCCGAATTGCGCGTTGGTTGTGTAGGATAGTTCGCGTGCTTCCGGGTCGAGAAGAATTGCCGCAACGACCGCGCGCATGTCGCCGCGACCGCCGCCGCCGGCAATCGCGCCGCTGGGCATGGTGAAGCTCCCCGTACGGAAGGCGTCAGCGACGCGCCCGATGAAAGCGGGCGAGGGGTTGCTCGTCACCGTGCGCTGAATGAGCTGGCGGGAAATGAACGGCGCCGTATTGGCGTGGTTGAACAACGCATTCAGGGCCATGCTGATAGACTGATCGCCGCTTGTGTCCTGCGGAATTGTCGTGCCGAGGAACGATTTAGCCTCTGGCGAATGCTCCTCGTCGAACATGACCAGCGGCAGATATTCAGACCGAATGTCGTCGGGCCGACCGAGGAAGCGGCTGCGCTCCGCCCAACTAAGGCCGGTGAATACTTTCGCCAGCTCGGTGATGTCGGAATTGTCGTAGGTTTCGATCGGATTGCCGCCGCCATCAAGACGCAACTCGCCATTGGGCTGGAGTTCAAGCAGGCCGATCGTGAAGAGCTGCATGATTTCGCGGGCGTAGTTTTCGTCCGGCACGACTTCGCGTTCCGCATCGGCCTTCTGGTTTTGCAGATAGGTCAGCCATATGGCCATGGCCGGGCTGTAGGTGACATTTTCAATGAGCTGGCGGTAATTGCCAAAGGCCCCGGCGTTGATGATGTCCATGTAATTGGCCATCGCCACGGGGCGTTCTTCAAGGGCGCCGTCGGCATAGGACGCAACGATGATCTGCGACAAGGCAAAGCCGAAACGCTGGCGCAGCTGGTCGTCGCCGACGATGGCGCGCGTCCAGAATGTTTCGGACAATTCGTTGCGGCCCGCTTCCGCGCCGGAGGCTTCAACCAGCAGGACCGATTGCAGGAGCGATTCCTGCGGCTTGGCGAATTCATTGAGAATCCACTGCTCGTATCCGATGGCCTGTAGATTATCGATGTCGGCCGCGCTCGCGCCAAAGGTCGCCTGGTTCAAAAACCGCGCGGCTTCAGCGTCGGTGATCGCGGCGGTTCCGCCGGTGGGCGGCGGCGGCGGGGCTGTACCGCCGCTGTCGGTTTCCGAACATGCCGCCGCCGCCAGTAACGCGGCGCCGGCTGTGATCATACGTTTTAATGAATGGATTGCTTTCGTGCGAAACATTCGCCCGGCTCCTGTGCTTCGAGCCGCTTCTAGACGTGTTCCGTAAACGGAAGTGAAAACTGAAGGACCAATTTGCCTAAAGCTTTCGCAATAATGAAAAAACGCCTGTACCGCACAGGTAAAGGCATAGATTGAAATTTAGTCAGGTTTTCTTGTGCGGTTCATAAATGCAGACCATTGCGAGCAATGCTGTAGTTCGCGCCCGCATGAAGAGAAAACTCGTGCGAATCTGCGCTAAATTTTCAGCAATAATTCGTAACGCAATGTAAATGCGATGATGCGGATTCAGGCGCCTAGGAATCGGCGCCGGCTTTGACCGCAAAGCTCCAGGCGAGCATCGCGAGCGGGCGAACCTGTTCCCCCATTTTCGCGGCCTCGGGCGAGGATGCGTTGCCCTGTAGCGAGCGCGCGTAAACGCCCTGAATGATCGCGGCGATGCGGAACATATTATAGGCAAGACAATAATCGAGATCGGGGACGCCGTCGCGGCCGGTTCGCTCGCAGTAGATGCGCACAGCATCGTCGACGCCGGGAATGCCGAGGGCTTTCAGATCCAGTCCCGCAAGGCCGCCGCGGACGTCGCGCGGGAAGAAGTAGCACATCAGGAAATAGGTAAAGTCCGCAAGCGGGTGGCCGAGGGTTGAAAGTTCCCAGTCGAGGACGGCAAGCGTTTTCGGCTCGCTCGGATGCATGATCGCATTGTCGAAGCGGAAGTCGCCATGAACGACAGTGGTGGCGTCATCACTCGGAACGGCGGTCGGCAGCCACTCTATCAGGCGGTTCATCTCCTCGATCGTTCCGGTTTCCGCGCCTTTATATTGTTTGCTCCAGCGGCCGACCTGACGTTCGAAATAATTTCCCGGCTTGCCGTAATCGCCAAGGCCCGCGGCTTCATGGTCGATCATGTGAAGGTCCGCCAGCGTATTGATCAGCGCGTTGAACAGCGGTGCGCGGTCGGCGATAGCGACATCCGGCAGGGAGGAATCCCAAAAAATTCGTCCTTCGACAAAGTCCATCAGGAAGAAAGCGGTGCCGATGACGCTTTCGTCTTCACAGAGAGAATAGGTTTTCGGAACGGGAAACCCCTGACCGCCAAGCGCCGTCATCACGCGATATTCACGCTCGACCGCATGGGCCGAAGGCAGCAATTTTCCCGGCGGCTTGCGACGCAACACATATTTCTTGGCGGGTGTTGTGATGAGATAGGTCGGGTTGGATTGCCCGCCCTTGAATTTCTTGACCTCAATCGGACCGCTGAACCCGTCGACATTCGCCTTCATGTAATCGGTGAGGGCGCCTTCGTCGAAAACGAGATGTTCCGGCGTTTCGCTTACCCCGGTATAGGCGTCGGCGTCGTTTTTCGTCATGGGGTTTTCCTTTTAGGCGCGAAAGTGATCGGCGATCATCAACAGGCCGATGATGACAAATCCGGCGCCGGCGATCAATTTGAGCGGTGCGGCGGAGAGCGCACGCTCCGCTGTCGCTCCGGCGAGAACGGCGATCGCGCTCGATGCGGTCAACGCCGCCGTCGCCGCGAGAAAGACCAGCCATTTGGGGCGGCCGTCCTCGGCCGAGAACAGAAGCGTTGCAATCTGGGTCTTGTCGCCAAGCTCGGCGAGAAATACGGCGGTGAATATCGTGAGGAAAGCAGTCATTAATGGTTCCGTCCAAGCTTATCGTGAAATTCCAGAAACAGCCGTGTCACGCTGTCCGGGTCTTCCGTTTGCGGATAATGTCCGATCTCCGGCAGGAGTTCGGCGAAGGCGTTGGGAACCAGCTTCCTGAATGCGTCGAACATATGCGCGCCGGAAATCGGATCGGCGCCGCCGTCAATCATGCCGACAGCGATGCGCGCATCCCTGTCG
>CAMYNO010000187.1 GCA_947259815.1 uncultured Parvularculaceae bacterium | reverse complement strand
CCTGCGCGGGCCTAACGGCGCGGGCAAAACGACAGTGCTGCGCGCGCTTGCCGGCCTGCTCTCACCGGCCGCGGGGGCGGTAACGACCGACAGCGCCGATGCGCGCATCTATTGCGGCGTTCTCAATGCGGCAAAGCCGGCGCATACCGTTATTGAAACGCTGAAACTCTGGGCTGCACTCTATGGCGGCGCTGTTGACGACGCGCTCGCCGCATTCGGCCTTGAAGGCTACCGGTCCCGCGCGGTGCGCGAACTTTCGACCGGGTATAAGCGCCGCCTCGGCCTGACGCGCCTCATCGTATCGCGCCGTCCCGTCTGGCTGGTGGATGAACCGACCGCCAGCCTTGACGCCGGCGCTGCGCAAAGTTTTGCAAGCCTGCTGGCGGCCCATCGCGCCCGCGGCGGCGCGGCGATCATCGCCAGCCACGATCCTATCGATGCGCCGGACGCGCGGATACTGGAGCTGCGCCCGTGAGCGGTTTTCTCGCCATCATCGCACGCGACGTTACGCTCGCCTTTCGCGCCGGCGGCGGCGCCTTGCAGGCGTTATCGTTCTTTGCCCTGACGATTATACTTTTTGCCCTCGCCATCGGGCCTGACCTTTCCCTGATGTCGGAGATCGCCGCGCCGGTATTGTGGGCCGCGGCGCTTCTCGCGACGCTGATTTCCCTTGAACAGATCTACCGGCCCGACCGCGAAGACGGCTCCCTCGATATGCTGGTCGAGACGAGCGACATTCTGGCGCTGACCGCCTTCGCCAAGGCGGCGGCGCACTGGATTACCACCGGGCTTCTCCTGACGGCGGCGACGCCGGTTCTGGCCTTGCTGCTCAATATCAAGGGCGCCGCGCTCGGGCCGCTTCTGGCGACGCTCCTGATCGGGACGCCGGGCCTGTCGCTGATCGGGGCCTTCGCCGCGGCCCTGACCGCCGCCCTGCCGCGCGCCGGACTGCTCATCGCGATTATCGTCATCCCGCTTTATGCGCCGATCCTGATTTTTGGCGTTGGCGCGGCCGGCGCGGGCGCCGCGGGCGAGCCCCAATACGGCGCCAACCTTGCGCTTCTTGGCGCATCGAGCCTTTTTGCTGCGGTCTTTTCACCCCTTGCCAGCGCCGCGGCGCTTCGCTTCAACCTCGACTGACCATGCCGCAAAACAGCTTATACGATTTCGCCAATCCCCTGCGCTTTGAAAGCATCGCGCGGCGGGTCTTCCCGTTCGTCGCCGGGGCGGCGGTCATCCTGACCGCGATGGGCGTTTATTTCGCGTTGTTCAACTCGCCCGCCGACTACCAGCAAGGCGAGTCCGTGCGCATCATGTATGTCCATGTCCCGGCGGCATGGATGGCGCTTTTTTGTTATTCGTCGATGGCGATCGCCTCCGCCGCCGGTTTCATCTGGAAGCACCCGCTCGCCGATGTGGCCGCGAAAGAGACCGCACCCATCGGCGCCGCGTTCACCTTGCTTGCGCTCTTTACCGGATCGCTCTGGGGCAAGCCCATGTGGGGCGCCTGGTGGGCGTGGGACGCACGGCTAACATCCGTACTCGTCCTGTTTTTCATGTATCTTGGCTATATGGCGCTCTGGCGCGCTATCGCGGACAAGGCGCGCGCCGCCCGTCTCGCCGCCATTCTCGCCATTGTCGGCTTCGTCAATGTGCCGGTGATTAAATTCTCCGTCGACTGGTGGAATTCCCTGCATCAACCGGCGAGCATCCTGCGCCCGGACGGCCCGACGATCCACGCCGCCATGCTGACGCCTTTATTCCTGATGATCGCCGCCTATATGGCGATTTACGTTGCGCTGCTGGTCGCATCCATGCTCAATGAACTGATCTCGCGCCGGATTGCGCGAACGGAACTGGCGGGCGGCGCCCAGCCGGCAACCATGGTGGAGCAATGACCGCTAAAAAACGCCAGCGTCTGATTTTCTTTGGCGGCGTCTTTCTCGCCGCCGCCGCCGCCGTTGCGCTGACACTGTTCGCCCTGCGCGGTTCGATCACCTACTTTTATACGCCATCGGAACTCGCCGCCCTTAACGAAAAGCCGACAAGCGCCATTCGCCTCGGCGGCCTCGTCGCGGACGGCAGCGTCGACTATGCCGGTAATGCGACCGGCGATGTCGTCGCCTTTACCGTCACCGATGGCGGCGCGGACATTCGCGTTACCTATGCGGGGCTCCTGCCCGATCTCTTTCGCGAAGGTCAGGGCGTCGTTGTCCAGGGGCGTTTGAAAGACGGCGGCGTCATCGCCGATAATGTCCTCGCCAAGCACGATGAAAACTACATGCCGCGCGAGGTGGCGGAAGCGCTCAAGGAACAGGGTGTCTGGCAAGAGGATGCGGGGCAATAACATCCCGCCTCTTCCCGCAATGCCGCCTGTCATAGAATGCGGATCAGACAGACCCATAGTAATCGTTATGCTGGGACTGGCCATTATCGCGTGCACAACAAGCCCTGAAAATACATCCGTTGATTATAATGATCCAAGGTTAGAGCGGATCGGAAATTGTGGTCTGAAAGAATGGTTATACGGTTATGGCGCGATCTCCGACGGCGTTGAGGAACCCTATCGTAACCACGATGCTGTCAACGAGGTTTATGCCCTTTTTGAGGAGATGCTTGATGAAAAGCGAGACTGGCATCCTGATGACATAAAGCTATTCCAATCAGAGCTTTCTACTATATGCGCAAACCTCTCCGAGGAAGAGTTCTTTGTGCTTGGTCAAGCTTTTTTAAGCCTTGTCGTCGCATTCGATGTAAACGAAACGGCCGTTGAATCAGAATGACTGCTTTCATGGACGAGCAACCGCTTGCTCACTGGATCCCGGCTTTCGCCGGGAAGAGCGGTGAGCAATGTGGAAATTCCACGATGGATTATGCCCTTGCGAAAACCGAAAAGAAACGTCGCGCGCCTGGAACATTTTCACCGTCGCCGACGGGCCCGCCTCTATCACCGGAAGCGAATTAACGTTAGAATTAGCGCTAGCGATGCTTGTTCCAAAACCTCTTCGATTCGGGCAAGTAGAGATGAGCTAGACAGTCAGCAGGATGGAGCACTTCCATGGCGCATACGCCGCATGAACTCGCCGAAGAATTCCCCGAATTGGTGGACCGCATACACGAACTCAAAGCGTCCGACGCGCATTTCGCCAAGCTGGCGGACGAGTATCATGAGGTTAATCGCGGTATCCACCGTGCGGAAACTCAAGTCGAGCCGGTCAGCGACGAGCACGAAGAAGAAATGCGAAAGCGGCGTTTGACGTTGAAAGACGAAATCTACAACATGCTTGTCGGCTGACGAATTCGTGTAACACCCGAAACCTGACTTCGTCGGTTTCGCAGAGG
>CAMYNO010000186.1 GCA_947259815.1 uncultured Parvularculaceae bacterium | reverse complement strand
GGGCGACTTGGGAAAAGTTCAACGAACTCGATCGCAAGGGGCTCATCATGTACGGTCAAATGACGGCCGGGTCCTGGATTTATATAGGCAGTCAGGGAATCGTTCAGGGTACATATGAAACATTCGTCGAAGCAGGCCGCCAACATTATAACGGAAACCTAAAGGGACGATGGATTCTTACCGGCGGTCTGGGGGGGATGGGGGGCGCACAACCTCTGGCCGCCGTGATGGCGGGTGCGTCTTGCCTCACCGTTGAGTGTAATCCTGATTCAATAGATTTTCGTCTACGCACGCGATACCTCGACCACAAGGCGGAAACGCTCGACGAAGCACTCGCGCTCGTCGAAAAATGGACAGCGGCGGGAGAAGCAAAATCTGTCGGCTTGTGCGCCAATGCCGCCGAAATTTTTCCCGAACTTGTAAAACGCGGAGTGAAGCCTGATCTCGTGACGGACCAGACATCCGCCCATGACCCGGTTAACGGTTATCTTCCGATTGGGTGGTCAATGGGCGAATGGCGGGAAAAACGCGAAAGCGATCCTGACGCAGTCGCAAAAGCAGCGCGCGCCTCCATGAAAATTCAGGTTTCCGCCATGCTGGCGTTTTCACGCGCCGGCGTGCCGACGGTCGACTATGGCAACAATATCCGGCAGATGGCGCTCGAAGAAGGGCTTGAAGACGCATTCGATTTCCCCGGTTTCGTCCCGGCTTATATTCGTCCACTTTTTTGCCGGGGCATCGGTCCATTTCGATGGGCCGCCCTCTCCGGAGATCCTGATGATATTTACCGTACGGATGAAAAAGTGAAGGAGATTCTTCCTGACAATCATCACCTGCACAATTGGCTCGACATGGCGCGGGAACGCATCGCCTTTCAGGGACTGCCTGCGCGTATCTGCTGGGTCGGCCTGGGCGATCGCCATCGCCTTGGACTCGCTTTTAATGAAATGGTCGCCAACGGCGAGCTTAAGGCTCCCGTTGTGATTGGGCGTGATCATCTTGACTCCGGGTCTGTTGCCAGCCCAAACCGAGAAACTGAGTCAATGAAAGACGGCTCTGACGCCGTTTCAGATTGGCCATTGTTAAACGCTCTTTTGAACACAGCCTCAGGCGCGACATGGGTTTCGCTGCATCATGGCGGCGGCGTCGGCATGGGGTTCTCCCAGCACGCGGGAATGGTCATTGTTGCAGATGGCACCGATGACGCTGCGCAGCGCTTAAAGCGTGTTCTCTGGAACGATCCGGCCAGCGGTGTTATGCGCCACGCCGATGCCGGCTATGACGAAGCGATTGCTTGTGCGCGCGAGAAAGGCTTAAACCTCCCTTCCATTTCGTGACCTGAAGAAGCGCCGATGTTCCCACCACGCAGGATTATTTGTTTGACGGAAGAAACCGTTGAAACCCTTTACTTGCTGGGCGAGGAAGAACGGATTGTTGGCGTATCGGGCTTTGTCGTGCGCCCCCCAGAAGCGCGGCGGAAACCGAAAGTTTCGACTTTTACCGATGCAAAAACCGATAAAATTCTCGCGTTGCGGCCCGACTTAGTCTTTACTTTTTCCGATATCCAGGCCGACATCACGGCGAATCTCATTCGCGAAGGCATTGAAGTTCACGCCTTCAACCACCGCACGGTAGACGGAATATTCCATATGATCCGCACCGTCGGCGCCTTGACCGGAGAACCAGCCAAGGCCGATCGCCTTGCACGCGACCTACAGCGGCGCATAAGCGCGGCGAAAGAAAAAACCAGAGCATTTCCGGTGCGCCCTCGTATTTATTTTGAAGAATGGGACGAGCCGATGATTTCCGCAATCGGCTGGGTCTCCGATCTTATTGAAATCGCAGGCGGCGAAAATGTATTTGCTGAACTCGCATCAGCCCAAGGCGCCACAGGGCGTATCGTTACCTCGGAACAAGTAATAGCTGTGCAGCCAGATATTATTATCGGATCGTGGTGCGGGAAAGGATTTAAAAAAGACGCCGTTCGCGCGCGCCCGGGTTTTGACGCAATACCCGCAGTCAGCAACGGACGCCTGTACGAAGTAAAATCCTCCATCATTCTTCAACCGGGACCGGCCGCATTGACTGATGGTCTCGATTCAATTCTCGCGATTGTAGAGGACTTTGCACATGACGGCTGAATGGCGACGGGCCGTAGCGCCTGAACATTCAAACTGTGTAATCTGCTTTTACTGACCTAATTGTTGACGGTGTGAAGCCATTGCCCTTAACGATTTTGAGACGGGTATGTTATTAAACGCCAGAATAATCAGTAAAGTGTGCTGGAAAGAGAGTCGGTGGGATGAAGAAAATTATAGTCGGCATAAGCGGCGCCAGCGGCGTTATCTACGGTGTGCGGCTATTGGAAAAATTACGCCAGGTCGACGAGGTTGAAGCCCACCTTATTCTCAGCACGACCGCGTCGATGAATCTATCATTTGAAACGGACTGGAAAGCCGCCGACGTGATTGCGCTCGCCGATGTACATTACAAGGTCGGCGATATCGCCGCAGCGGTGTCTAGCGGTTCTTTCAAGACTGACGGTATGATTATCGCCGCCTGTTCTATGAAAACGCTTTCAGGTATCGTTCATTCTTATGCAGATAACCTTCTCATACGCGCTGCCGATGTTTGTTTGAAGGACAGGCGTCCATTAATCCTAATGCCGCGTGAAAGCCCATTGCATCTCGGCCATTGCAAACTTTTATATGAGGCGGCCCAATTAGGGGCAGTTATTGCGCCCCCTATGCCAGCCATGTATGCGCGCCCGAACACAGTTGATGATATCATTGATCACTCAGTTGGACGTGTCCTCGACCTACTTGGCGTAGAAAGCGACTTCATCTCACGCTGGCGCGACGGCGAAAGCCAGTGATATTAAAAATTGCTGGCTACTCCCCAGCCTGCTTTTGAAAAGCGTGCAGCGATGAAAAAAAGAACCATGACGCGGCAAGGAAACCGAGCGGCGAAACAATGACAATAGCATATCGTATGCCAGTTTGCGTCGGAAAGAACAGATCGCCTATAACCGCCGTCGCTGTCGGGCCAACCCCAAGACCAATCAGGCTAACGATAAAAAGATAGATAGCGGAAACGGTCGCCCGCATCGTGTTCGGCGTCGCCTGTTGTATTGCCGTTGCCGCAGCCCCAATCGGAATTGCCGCACATGAAAAGAACACGATAAACGCCGCCATCGTTAGCCATGGCGAAGACGCGATCGGAAAAATCACAGCAGCGGCAGCGCCAACAATTGCAGCATATGCGCATAAGCGTATCCGGCCTGTCGGCGCGCCGTCGTCTATCCGGTCGGCAACGGCCCCGCCGCCTACAAGGCCGATAAGGCCGCCAATTGTTAGTGCCGCGCCAGCTGTATAGCCGGCATGAGCAAGCTCAAAGCCGTGTGCGCGTACATAAAGAACCGGTAGCCATGAAACAGCTGCGAAGACCGCCAGATTTACGAGGCTAACCGCCACAAAAAGATTGACGAGGGAGCCAGCATTCTTTTTCAAAAAT
>CAMYNO010000185.1 GCA_947259815.1 uncultured Parvularculaceae bacterium | reverse complement strand
CGGGAAGTCGTTTACCCCAGAAGGTTTCGGAAACTGGTTTAGAGACAAACGCCAAAAAGCCGGCCTACCTGAAGGTTATTCTGCACACGGACTCAGAAAGTCCGCATGCCGTCGCTTGGCAGAAGCTGGCTGCACTGGACCGCAGATTATGTCGGTTAGCGGGCACAAGAACCTGAAGGAAGTTCAGGTGTACATTGAAGCCGCCGATCAGCGACGACTTGCTAAACAGGCAATGAAACGCACCAGGAACAAAGATGGCTAACCTTCTCAGGAATGTTGGCTAACCCAGCCCCGCTTGCGCCGTAAGCATTTGTTTCGATTCATAGAATTTTCAAAAAGAACAAAGGGTGGTGGGCCCGGAGGGACTCGAACCCCCAACCTAGCGGTTATGAGCCGCCAGCTCTAACCAATTGAGCTACAGGCCCTGATGGCGAAATTATGCGCTCCAACCATCGGGAGCGCGGGTCTTATCAGCAATTGCGGCGGACTTGAAGGGCGCATTTGCGCGCCGCGCGGGCGCCCGGAACGCGCCTTGATTTCGTCCTATATTGCCCGCTATGCCGCAAGGAACGCATCAAAAAGGAGCAATCCATGCGCGAACTGATTCTGGCGAGCGCCGCCGCCCTCACCGCCGCCTGCGCTGCGCCGCAGGCCGTCGCCGAACAACAGGCTGACGCGCCGCGAACCCTCTCCGTCACCGGTCAGGGCGAAGCGCTGGCGACGCCGGACATGGCGATCGTTACCATCGGCGTTCAAACCGAAGGCGAAACCGCGGCCGATGCGCTGCGCGCGAACTCCGTCGCGATGAAAGCAACAATCGACAAGTTGAAATCACTGGACATCGAAGCACGCGATATCCAGACGTCGAATTTGTCGGTCAATCCGCGCTATAATTACGACAAGAACCGAAGCACGCCCGAGCTTGTGGGCTTTAACGCCTCGAACACTGTGCGCGTGAAACTTCGCGATCTGGATAATGCCGGCGCTGTGATCGATCAGGCGGTTCAGTCGGGTGCGAACTCCCTCGGCGGGATTTCATTTTCTTTCGCGGAGCCGAAGCCTTTATATGACGCCGCCCGTAGAGACGCCGTCGCCGATGCGCAGGCGCGCGCCGCCTTACTCGCCGATGCGGCCGGGGTGAAATTAGGTCCGGTGCTGACTATTCAGGACGGACATGTCGCGACGCCTTATCCCTCGCCGGTCATGGCAAACATGCGTATGCAGGCTGAATCGGCGGCGCCAATTGAAGCCGGGGAATCCAGCATTCGCGCGCAAGTGGCGATTATTTACGAAATCCAGTAGTCTTCATTCACCAGCGAATAAGTCACCGAAGAAGTCGCCTTCATTCCACTGCGGGCGCTCTTCGCTGTCGGCGATCTCGCGCGCGATTTTGTAATTGATGTCGGCAAATCGCGCCGCTTCGTCCCATAGCACCGGCAACGACATGTCGTCGCTCGGCTTGTGGTAATGCTTGGTAATAAACTTAGTAATGACCTCGCCGCCGCCATTGCCGAAGCCGGGCCATAAATAAATCGCCGGAATCCCCTGCTCCACAAACCGGTAATGATCCGAACGGGTGAAAACGCCCTGTTCCGGCAATGGATCAGGGGAAAGCGTTACGCCCGCGTCGGCGGCGATGGCGTCCGCCAGGGGGCCGAGAGTGGAATGCTCGGCGCCGAAGGCTACGATGTCCGTGAACCAATGGAGCATGAGCGGCATGTCCAGATTGACGTTCGCGATTATCTCCCGCTTCCCAAGGGTCGGGTGATGGGCGAAATAATCGGCGCCAAGAAGTCCCTTTTCTTCAGCCGTCACGGCCAGAAACACCACGGTTCGCGCCGGCGGCGCGCCCTCTTTAAATCGCCGCGCAGCCTCAAGCATCATGGCAACGCCAAGCGCATTGTCCATCGCACCGTTGTTGATGATATCGTCTTTTTTCCCGCGCTCATGTTCGTCAACGCCGATATGATCGAGATGGGCCGTGATGACCAGCGCCTCATTCCTGAAAGCCGGATCGGCGCCTTCGATCAATCCGATAACATTGTCGCTGTAAAACTCTTCGAACACGCTGGCGCCCTTTATGGATATGGTAATCGGCAGATCGAATCCTTTTGGCGCAGCGTTTTCGTTTGCAGCCTCAGCGCGCAAATCTTCATAGCTTCGCAGTGCGCCCTCAAATAAAATATCCGTACTCGCAGGGTTCAGTGTTGCAAAAGCTGTAACCCCCGGCCCCGACACATCCGCCGCGCCGTCAGGGCCCACCCACGTCGTCGAGCGAGCTACCGGATTGGAAACAACACCTTCCCACGGAAAACGTTTTTCCGCGACATCGTCATAGATGGTGACAACTCCCATCGCACCTTGGCTCGCGAGGAACTTTTCTTTTGTTCCACCCAATCCGTAATGGGCGCGCTCTTCGCTATTAAAGATGGCCGGCGCGCTGCGAAATAGCACGACGATTTTTCCGTCAACCTCCAATCCATCGTAATCATTATAGCCGGCATCCGGCGCATAAACGCCGTAGCCGGCAAATACCGCCGGCGCCTCAATATCAACCGTTTCGGTTTCCAGCGACGGATAGAATTTAAAATCCTCAAGCGACTGCAGCGCCAGTGTTTCGCCGTCCGCGCGCGTGACCGACATCGCCGCCGTCTCTGGTATCGACGTTGCGATCCGTAATGGCGTTTCCTGAAACCAGTCATCACCATTTCCCGGTGCAAGACCGATCCCCGCCATCCGCGCAGCGACATATTCCGCCGCGTCGTCATATCCGAGTG
>CAMYNO010000184.1 GCA_947259815.1 uncultured Parvularculaceae bacterium | reverse complement strand
GTTATGCAGCAGCGGAAACGCCGCCTTAACGCCAAAGGCAAGGAACATGACGAGGGCGGAAAACTTGATCGCCCCTTCGCTGTCGCGCAGGCCGATCTCGTTAAAAGCGAGCGATCCGGTTTCGCGATAGAACAGCACAATGCCGCCGAGGAGCAAGACGCCCGACATGATCTGGATCGACAGATAGCGCATGCCGGCGAGATAGGTGACCCGCGTGCCCGGCGCCCAGACGAGAAACACCGATGTAATCGCCGCAATTTCCCACCATACGAACAGGGTAATGAGATCGCCGGCGAGAACCCCGCCAAGCGCCGCCGCCGGATAGGCGAGCGTCGCGAAATTCTGTGCGCGGTCCCTTTGTCCCCACGCATAGATAATGTTGAGCGCCGCGGCGATATGAAAAACGACGGCGAAAATGCGCGACAGCGGATCAAGGCGCAATGTCGTCAGGGTCTCACCAAAGACCGCGATCTTCCCGTATTCGCCAAGCCCCAGCGACCAGAGCTTGATAGCGGAAAGCGCCGTAATCAGCAGGAGGATAAGGCTCGCCAGATGGCGCGGTGTCGCCAGTGTTATCAGCGCGCCGACCGTTAGGATGACCGCCGGATTCTGCACGAAAATGTCGAGGATCGCAGGCATGCCTATTCGCGCTCCTCATAATAGTCTTCCTTGCGTCCGACGAGCTTGCGCAAGTGCTGGCCCACAAGAACGATGAACATGAAGGCGCCAAAGCCCCACAGCGCGAAGAAAACCGGAAATCCTTCCGCCGCGAAATGCGGGTGATCTTTCTGGAACGCCGGCACAAAACCGGCAAGCGCAGCAAGAAAGCAGGCGCCGATCAGAACGCCGAGGAAGACGTTGCGAAAACGCTTCGTATCGGCCCAGCCGGGATCGGAATTGTTGTGGTCGTCAGACATGTGTTGCACTTCCCCCGCTCATCCCGGCGAAAGCCGGGATCCAGCGAACAAATAATGACAGGCGACACCCGACATCTTTTTTGGGATTGGATTCCGGCTTTCGCCGGCATGAGCGGATTGAAAGGTTAGTTTGAATTTCCATCACGGCGCCTCCGCGATCAGAGGTGCAAGGTAATTGTACAAAGGATCGGCGCAGAAAAAGAGAATGAACGCCCCGGCCGCGGTCATCACGGGCGGCAACACGCACAGCAACGGCGCCTCTTTCAGATTGCCCCACTGTATGCCCTTGCCGCCAGCGCCCTGCGCTTTAGCGCCGTCCTCCGCCGGGTTCATGTAGAAAGCCTGAACCGGGATCGACAGGAGGTAAATCACGTTGAGGATCGATGAAATCATCAGCACAACGATGATTGCAATCTGGCCCGCATCGGCGGCGCCGAGCATCAAAAAGAACTTCGGCCACGACCCGCCCATGGGCGGCAGGCCGATGATCGACATGGCGCCCAGAAAAAACGCGCCGAAGGTCCATGGCATGACGCGGCCGAGCCCGCGCAATTCCGAAACCAGTGTTTTATGATGCGCGACGTAAATCGCGCCCGCGCACATGAAAAGCGTCATCTTGCCAAGTGCGTGGGCTGCAATCTGGGTCGCCCCGCCCATGACCCCCATGGAGGTCGCGAGCATGGCGCCCAGCGTCACATAGGAAAGCTGTGAGACCGTCGAATAGGCGAGCCGCGCTTTCAGATTGTTCTGGTTCATGGCGATGAGGGAGGCGAGCAGGATCGATCCCGCAGCGATCCACATATATGGGGTCGCCGCGCCCGTATCGCGCAAGAGATCTATGCCGAAAACGTAAACGACCACTTTGAGAACAGAAAAGACGCCCGCCTTCACCACCGCAACCGCATGCAGGAACGCCGACACCGGCGTCGGCGCCACCATGGCGTTGGGCAGCCACGGATGCACCGGCATCAACGCCGCCTTGCCGATCCCGAATGCGTAAAGCCCGAGAAGGACGCCGACAAGCGGGCCCGCCGCATCCACATGCTGCGCGAGAATGCCGCCGGCGGTGAACTCCGTTGTTTCGGCAATTGCATATGTCCAGACAATCGCCGGCAGGAGCAAACCGATAGACGTCGCCATCAATACGCCGAGATAGATGCGCCCGCCATTTCTCGCCTTGGCGTCGCCGTAATGGGTAACGAGCGGAAAGGTCGACAATGTCAGGACTTCATAAAAGATGAAGAGCGTGAACAGGTTCGACGCATAGGCAACGCCCATGGCGGCGGAGATCGCCACGGCGAAGGACATGTAGAACCGCGTTTGATGCTGCTCATTATGCCCGCGCATATAGCCAATCGAGTAAAGCGAATTGACGAACCAGAGGCCCGAGGCAATGAGCCCGAACATGGCGCCAAGAGGTTCCGCTCTAAACGCGAGCGGCAATCCCTCGATCACTTCAAAGACGAATATCTGCGGCGTCTCGCCATTACCAACGGCAAGGAAGACGGTGATGCTTAAGACAAGCAACAGCGTCGCCGTGATCAGCGTCGCCGCCTCGCGCAGATTTGGCGACTTGTCCAGGAGCCAGATGGCGACACAACCAATCAGCGGCAGGCCGACCGCAGCAGCGAGAGCGACGGAGGGGGAGATCATTGCGCGCCCCCCGCCATGAACATCAGCGCCTCAGCGGCGCGACTGGCAAGGCCGCCGGTCAGCTCGGTGTTTACGCCGAAATAAATATTGGCCGCGACGAGGAACCACATTGGAATGAGCATCGACAAGGGCGCATCGCGCCGCGGGATCGCATAGGGCCCCTCTTCCGCCGGTTCGCGCAGAAGCATCATCTCGACAATGCGCCCGATATAAAGAACCGCGATGAGTGAGGAAGCGACGATAAGAAAACCCGCATACCAGTGGCCGGCGGCGAAGGACGCCTGCAGCAGATACCACTTGGAAACGAAACCGACGGTAAGCGGCACGCCAACCAATGAGAGCCCGGAAATGATGAACGCCCATGTCGTATAGGGCATGCGCTTGGCCAGCCCGCTGAACGCATGAATCGAATGCGAACCGGCGCGCAGCACGACACAGGCGACGGCCATGAACAGTGCGCCCTTCATCAGCGCATGATTGAAAACATGAACGAGGCTCGCGGTCAGCCCTTCAACCGTCGCGAAGGAAAGGCCGAGCAGCATGTAGCCGATCTGCCCGACCGAGGAATAAGCGAGCATGCGTTTGACGTCTTCCTGAAAGACCGCGACCAGCGAAGCGATAAACATCCCCGCAAGCCCCAGCGGCAGGAATACATAGGTGAACGCCGCGCCAAGAAACTCAAAATCGAATCCGAAGACCGTAAAGATGAACCGGATCAGCACATAGACCGCAACCTTGGTCGCCGTCGCCGCGAGAAAGGCCGAAACCGCCGAGGGTGCATAGGTATATGCGCCGGGCAGCCACAAATGCATCGGGAACATGGCGAGCTTCAGGCCGATACCGACAACGATAAAGGCAAAGCCCGCATCGACCACACGGTTCGACTGACCGGCGAGCTTGTCATGCAGGTCCGCCATGTTGAGTGTGCCGGTCGCCTGATACAAAAGCCCGACGCCAATGACGAAGAAGGTCGCGCCGATGGTGCCCATGATGAGATAGTTGAACGCGGCGGTAAGCGCGCGGCGGTCGCGCCGAGCCCCCATGGCGACCAGCGCATAGGTCGAGAGCGACGAGATCTCCAAGAAGACGAAGACGTTGAAAGCATCGCCGGTGATGGTCACGCCCAACAGCCCCGTGAGGCAGATCAGCAGCGCGCAATAAAAGAAGGGGGACTGGCGGTCATCTATTTCAAGCTGGACGGAGCGATAAGCGAACGGAAAGACGACGGCGGCGATTGCCGATACCAGAAACAGAACAAGGCCGTTGGCAAGGTCGACGCGGTATTCGATGCCCAGCGGCGGGGCCCAGTCGCCAAGCTGATAGGAGATAACCCCGACGTCCTCGACAGCGGCGAGGAGAAAGGCGCAAGCAGCAAATGTCAGCCAGCTGACGATCGTCGCCCACGCCCAGGGCGCACGTCCCTTTGGCAGCAACAAGGTGATCGGCGCCAGAATTAATGGCGTGATGATCGGCAGGACGGGGAGTTGCGCGGCGAGGTTCATGCGGCGCCTCGCATCGAAACCGTTCGCCACTCGCGCACCAGAGAGCGCCCTTTGCGTTCTCCCCGGCGAAAGCCGGGGCCCAGAGAGGTGATTGTTGCAACAAATGCAGCGCCCGTTGACTGGCCCGTCGCATTATCCGCTGACCATCCGGCGCTATGCAGCGACCGATATTCATGGATCCCGGCTTTCGCCGGGAAGATCGGAGGAAAAGACTCCGAAAGCTGCATCGCCGTCATCATGCCCGCGCCCCCGCCGGCTGGGCCGCGCCGCCGAACTCGGCGACGTTATCCATCGCCTCCAGCTCGTCTTCCTCGATCGTGCCATAGGCCTCGCGAATGCGCACCGCGAGGGCAAGGCCAACCGCCGTGCCCGCAACGCCGACGACAATCGCGGTAAGGATCAACACATGCGGCAGCGGGTTGGTGTAAATAACCTCGGAGTGATAGGCCGCCGCCTCCGCCGCGCCATGGGCCGCATCAATCGTCAGTTCGATACTATCGGCGGCGGATTTGCCCGCATCGACAAGCTGATCATTGACAATTTTTGCGCCTGCCTCGGGCCCAGCGTCGGGTGCTGTGTGAAGCGAAGCGGCGTCATGACCGCCCTCGCCCGAAATGGCGCCTTCGCCGAGCTTTAGCTCATTCGCCGCGGCCTTTATGTCGCCGGCGTCCAGCGTGTTCTCGATCTTGCTGTGAAGCGATGCGCCCGCTTCCGCGCCATGATCGCCGATGGATTGCACGTCGTGGCTTTCTCCGCCATGGCCGCCTTCACCGCCGAGAGGTTCCTCGCCATGACCGCCGCCATGATCCAGCTCGCCGCCAATATAGATCGGGGCCGTGCCGCCGGCGATCTTGCCGATAGTGATATAGAAAATGAAAACCGAGGTCTGAAAGATATTCAGCCCGACAATTTTCTTCACCAGATTGCCGCGCGCGAACACCGTGTAGAGGCCCATCATCATCAGGACAATGACGATCCAGTAATTGTATCGCGCAATGACGAAATCAGTCCAGCTTTCCATGACCGCTACCAGTCTTCCTGATCGATATCAGGCTCGCGGCCCGTGAAGTGATAGAAAATCGTCAGCATCGTCGTGGCGACGGTAACGCCAACGCCCCACTCAACCAGCAGGATGCCGTAATGCTGTCCGGCGTGATGGGTCGATTCCGGATCGATCTGGTCATAGCCGAGGAGATTGCCGCCGAGCAACATGGTCGCAACGCCCGTGCCCGCATAAAAGAGTACGCCGACCACCATGGCGACGAGCAAGGCGCGCTGCGGCAGGACTTTTTTTGTTTCATCAAGGCCAAAACAAAATGCGTGGAGAATAAACGCGACGGCGAAAATGACACCGGCCTGAAAGCCGCCGCCGGGTCCGTAATCGCCGTGAAACTGCACATAAAGCGCGAAGAGGATAATCGGCGCGAAAAAGATTTTCGTGGTCACTCTGAGGATAAGGCGTTCCATTACGTCTCCTCCTCATCAATGTCGGAGACTTCGCGCCCGCCCCGCGCCGAACCAACGCCGAGGAGCAGGATCACGGCAAGACCGGCGGTGAAGATCACCAGCGTCTCGCCCAGCGTATCGAAGCCCCGGTAAGAGGCCAGAACCGCCGTGACGATGTTGGGAACGGCAATGTCGCCCGGCGTCTCCTCGACATAGGCCTGACCGACATAGGAGTTCGCCGGGGCATTGGGATCGCCAAAGGCCGGCATGTCGATAGTCGCGTAAATCAGCGCCGCGCCGGTGGCGAACACTGCAAGCCGCGCAATCGGTACGCGTCGCGGCTCCAGCGGTTTTTCCCGCCGCGCCGTCAACAACATGCCCGCCAGCATCAACACGGTTGAAACGCCGGCGCCAACCGCCGCCTCGGTAAAGGCGACATCGACCGCATCGAGCGAAACGAAAAACGCCGCAGACAAAAGCGAGTAAATCCCCGACAGCATGACCACGGCAAATAAATGCCGTGAACGGAGCATTGCGACAGCGACCAGCAGCAACATGGTCAGCAGGGAAAGATCGACCAGCAGGATCGGCGAGACATTGAAGTGATAGCTTGTCACTTGCCGTCTCCATCATAGCGCAGCTCCGGCCCTTCCATGGGCCTGAAACCGGTCATCCATGCGGCATGGGCGATAGCGTGCGTGGCGACCGGCGAGGTCAATCCGAGGAAGATGGCGATGATGACAAGCTTGGCGAAGACCAGCCAGTTCGGCGCCTGGAGCATCATGGCGAAGACCATAAGTTCCGCGCCCGCCGTATCGGTAACGCCCGCGCCGTGGAGGCGTGAGTAAAAATCCGGAAAGCGCACGATGCCAAGCGCGCCAACGACAATGCCGGCGCCGCCAATGAGGAACAGGCCCCATGAAAGAACGTCGCGGATCAGGTCTATATTTTCGTTGAGCCCCATCATGCCTCGCCTCCGCCTGATTGCGCCGAGCGCGGCTCCGCCGGGGTTCCCTTCGGCGTGCGATAGGAGAAAAAGCGCAGGATCGCGATGGTCGCGGCGAAGTTGATCAGCGCATATAGCAACGCGATATCGAGAAAATCAGGACGCCCGGTCAGAAAACCCATAAGGCCGATGAGCAGCACGGTTTTCGTGCCGAAGGAATTGCCCGCAAGAACGCGGTCATAGAGCGACGGGCCCGCAAAGGCGCGAACCAGCGCAAGGGTCATGGCGATAATAATTGCGGCTGTTGCGGCGGCGAACATGAGCGTTACGGCCTCCGCTCGATATTGGCGACACGATCGCCCATGGCGCGGATGCCCGCTTCATCGGCTAGCTCTTCGGTCAGCGCATGAACAAGAATTTCATCCTCGCGCAGATCGACCGTGACCGTACCCGGCGTCAGCGTGATTGAATTGCCGAAAATGACTTTGCCGACGGAACTGCGCGGCGGGTTCGGCACAAGGAACAGTTTCGGCGACAGCGCTGGCTTAACGGCTAACGCATGGCGCGCGACAATCAGGTTCGCCTTGCCGATCTCGAATGTCAGCCAGGCCATATAGCCGATAATACCGGGGAAAACGCCGCCGGGGATGCTCTCCGCATCAAGCACATGGGCGCGATGGGCGAGCCATGTCGCAAGCGCGACCGACGCCGCGCCAAATATCAGCAGCAGCGGTTTGTCGAAATAGCCGGAAAGCAAAAGCCAAAGCGCCGTCAGCGCAATGACCATAACGAGAATACGCCCCATCGCCCTTTTTCAGCACCCTATCTGGCGCGCACTGTCCCGCGGCGCATTGCCGGCGACGAATGGTTGCCTTCGCGGAATAACGCCCGCCGTTGTCAGCATTCACCGCTTGCCGGGAAACAGCGCTACCCTCAGCGCCGGTCCCGCCCGCCGAAACCAGAAGAAGGTGCGGGCGCGGCATTCATTGAATGCCGGCTCCAATAGCGCAGAATTTACGTCGTAATCAACGGGTTGGGCGCCGAAAGTTCGCCGCAGCGCCGGATCAGCCGGTCCGCTGCGACCGGGAAAGGCGGGTCGCTTCGCGCCGGGCCGTTTCTTCGTCGACAAACTCGACCTCGTTGGCGTCGAGATAGGCGACGATCGCGTCGTTGATGATCGTCTGACAGGTCTCGCGCATGGCGCGCGAGGCAAGGCGCAGGCGGATAAAGTCTGTCGCCGGCATGCGGAACTTGACGGTCGCGCGCAGCCCGCTGCCCGCCCCGCCTTCATCGCGATGATGCCCGTCACCGGCATGCGCGCGGGTCGCGCCGCGCCGGGCGCGGAGCGCATTTTCGCTGGTCACAGACCAGTTCTCCGGCGACGCCTCTAATGTAATTTGTCCACGCTGGGGATGATCTGCGCCCGAACGGCTTGCCGTGTGCGCCCCACGGCGACGCGCGGAAGGCATGTGCGGCGCTGCCTCGTCTCCGGCAGTATTGACGGGATGGGCCGGCGCCGGCGCATCGTGCCTTGCCGGTCGCGGTCGCGGCGCCGGGTGCATGTCTATATCGACGCCCTCATGAGCGACAGAATCGACCGCAGGCGCAGCATGACCCTTACGCGCCAACAGCCCGGATGTGAGGGATGCGGCGGCGTTTTCAACTGAGTCAGGGTTTGGCGCGTAGCCCGACATTACACCGCCCGTCGACCAAAGACGCGATTTTGCGGGTTGGCGGCTGACGATGCGGTTTCCTCCTGTGAACGATAACCGCCATCCGCTCGCTGCAGACGGTCATGGAGATAGGTCCAGAGCGCGGAAACCTCCTGTGACGACTGACAGAACGGATCAATCTCCATCACCGTGCGCCCGTCGATCATGGAGGCGGCGAAGTCTACGCGGTGATGAACGGTGGTCGGCGCTACAGTGCCGTGTTGTGAAAGGGCGATAGCTGCTTCTGACGTAATCCGCGCACGTTGCGTCGCGGCGTTGACGACAAAGATCAGCGGCTTGCCGCGTGCTTCGGCGATATCGACCGTCGGACCAACGGCGCGCAAATCATGCGGGCTCGGCCGGGTCGGCGCCACAACAATGTCGGCGAAACTGACGACCTCAGAGATCGCCCGCGTAACGGCCGGCGGCGTGTCGATCACGACGAGCTTGAAGCCCTCGTCGCGGGCGCTGTCGAGGTCGTAAAAGAGATTGGAAAAAACAGACTGGATAAAAGCCGGCTGCGGATTTTTTCTGACATTCCACCATTTCGCCAGCGAGCCTTGCGGATCGGTGTCGATCAGAGCCACCGGGCCCGCGCCTTGCCGCTCGGCTTCAACGGCAATATGGCCGGACAATGTGGTCTTTCCCGATCCGCCTTTTTGCGAAGCGAACACGATAACTCGCATTGACGGGAACATGCGCCCTCCAGCAATCTTGACGCCGCCTCTGCGGCGGAAGCCACCTTGCCATACAGGGCGTTAACGTGCGGCGTGGCCGACGGCGTAAATTTTCGCGAACTCTTTAGGAAACTTTTTAGGGTTGGAGCCAAAAAAAACCGACGGCAACCTAGATACGCAAGGCCGCCGCCAGCTTGGAACTTTATGGCACAAACGCCTTAAGCGAGACTTAAGCCGCGTGCGGATCAATGGAAAAATCGTCGTCAATACCCAGAAGCCGCGAAATATACGCTATTCGCGGATTGGAGTCCCAGTCCCAGTATCGCAGGATCGCGCGGGAAAAGTCGCGCGCCAGGCTGTCGAATACGCTCAGGAGATATTCGCCCCGATCGGACGGGACGAGCCCTTCTTCATTCTCAATTTCGAACAGGGCGAAAAACTGGTCGCGCGGGATAGAAAGGCTCTTGCACATGACAGCAAACGGCTCGCCCGTCGGGTCGCGCAAAATTCGCGCAGCAAGCTCCCGGCTGACGCCGGCGATCATGCCGACAGCGTGGATGACTTCCTGACTTGGATATCGGCGCGCCGCCGCAAGCGTTTTGAGCACAACATCGGTTGAGACCGGCTCGCCATTGGCGCCGCGCGGGCGGTGGCGACGCTCAGACAATATCAAGATATCGCGGACGAACGGATCCGGGTCCGTCTTCGAACGAAACACTTTTGCGTAAAGGTCAGCAAGCGCGTCCTGTATAATCTTACGATCGAGCGCAAAGCGGGACAGGATGCGCCGGCGCTGCTCGCTGTCGACCCACCAGAACATCATGAAGCCATGGGCGGGCTCTAGCTCTCGCCTTCGCAGCAACGGCCCTTGCAGTTCAGGATGCGTCGCAGACATCGCAACGCATTTGTTGATGGCGTTGGGCGACATGAGGCAATCCTCACGGCGCAATACATGTTTAAACACATCCAGCTCATCGAATTCGATCAACGCATCGGCGACGGACGTGGACAAATCGATGCGCTGCGCAATCATCAACCGATGCGGTTTTTCGCCTTCACGCGCCGCCTCGATCAACAACGCTTCCGGAACCGATTCAGCGCCGCGCAAAATCTTTTCCGCGACCGGCGGCTCATCGAGCATGAGCATTCTGACCAGCGCAGGCGGGCTCTCCGGAACGCGGCCGACCCGGGTGGCGACCTCGATGCGCAATTCTATTTCAACCTTGTCGACGATCTGCAGCAGGATATCCGCGACGAGCGAACGTTCATTGGCTGAGATGCGACCGGCGGGCAGCACGACAATATCGGCAAGGCTGCGCACCATTTGCGCGCGCGGCGTCGTGCCGATGCGCGTAATCGGCGTCAGCATCGTTTCCGCATCCGGCTCCGGTCCGGCTTCCTCTGCGATCTCGAATTCCGACATTCTTTTGGGTTTCCACCAGTTAGGGAGGCAGCCGTTGTAACCGGAACACCGTTAACGGGGGATTGCGTATTTTCGGCTGTTTTTAGCAAGACCTTGGCGTGGGCCTTTGCTAGGCTCCCCGGCGAAACGGTCAGGAAAGGCAGGGGCAGGCGTGGGAGTAATCAAAAAAACGAAAGCATATCGCGGGGTTGGCGTCGTTTTGGCGCTTGCCGTAGCGGGATGCGCGAGCGGCGATCTCAACGCATTACGTGAACAGCCGGGCTTTCACGCCGGTTTCGCCGATGGATGCGAGACATCAAACGAGGAAGACAAAAGCTTTTCCACCAAGTCGGTTCGCGACAAATACGCCTTTGACAATGACGAGGCCTATCGCGCCGGCTGGCGCCAAGGCTGGCTTGAATGCGGCGATGCCCGCACGCCAGACGCCATCGACGGCGGACGGATTTTAGGCGAGCGCAACGAATATTGATGCACCGTTAATTTTGAGCATCGCGCAAAAACTGTGCAACGGTTTTTGCCTTTCGCGATGCGCCCCCTAAAGACTATAGCATCATGCAAAAAAACCCGCCCTCATCGAAGAAGGCGGGTTTTTTTGATTGGCTATTTGTGAAGTTCGCTTATTCGGCTTCGTCTTCTTCATCGCTTTCAGCCGCAGCCTCGTCAGCCGCGCCGTCAATGTTCAGCAACACAGCGCAACGCTCCAGATACTCAGCTTCAAAGGCGCGTTCTTCATCGGTGATTGCACGGTTCTGCAGATCGCGGATGCGCTGTTGCTGGTCGAGGCGATCCTGATCCGACTGGCAACGTTCAAGATTTTGAAGACGCTCAAGCCGCTTGCCGTCGCGATAGGTTTGAGCAACAGCGTCAATATAGGTGATCCATTGGGACGCGCGTTGCGCTGACTTCTGATAGCGCTGGGCGTTGACAAAAGCCTGCCGGGCGCTCGTCCAGATTGCCGTATCTTCCGGACCCGCCTGACTGAACCGCGCGGTGCCGAGCAGCAACCACGCGTCGCCCGTATCGTCGCGATCCATGCCGCCCTTATTGAGGGCCAGTTCCAGCGCGCGCTGGGACGCAGCGTATTGTTCATCAGCGAGCAGGACCATGCCGAGGCGGTAGGACAACTCGCCATTGGAGGAGTTGCCGGCGGCTTCGCGCAGGATCGGGATCGATTTTTTATGTTCGCGCGCCTGGCTCCACAATTGCGACAGGAGGACAAGATTGTCCTGGGTGCGCTTGATGTTGCCGGCGTTCATTTCCCGCTCGAGCATTTTCGCGCCGCGATAGGGGTTATCGAAATAGGAGTAGTACTGAACAACTGTTTTCAGTTCCGCTTCCGTGGTCAAAAGGCCAGCACGATAGGCAACCTCGATCACCGAAAACGCTTCCTGATCGCGGCCGGTATTGGAATAAAGCCCGGAGAGCTGCGTCCAGTAGCTTTTCTCACCCGGCCACAACCCAACCATGCGCTCTAGCAAGGCGCCGCGCTTGGCGTTTTCGTTCAGCTCCGAATAGATCAGGTTCAGCAGATCGAAATAGGACTTGTTCGGATTACCGGCGTCAAGACCGGCGACAGCGTTCTCCGCCGGGCCCATGGCCTGACGCCATTGCGGCGGCGAAACCTGCGTATAGGCGGCGCCGAGCAGGTACCATGCGCTGTTGTCGACCGGCGCATTACAACGGCGGGCAACCGCAATCCAGTTGTTAAGACCCTGAATGGCCGACTGGTAATCCCCGTCCTGAAACTGAAGCTGCGCAATAAAATAGCGTAACTGATTATTTCGGTTCGGCGGCAGGCCGTTAGCGTTCAGCGCCGTCTGGAAAGCGCGTCGCGCGCCATCGAAATTTTCAACCTGAGCATATGCCGAGCCAAGAATTTCGTTGACCGTCGACAATTCATAAGCGCTCATCGAATCGCCACGACTGGCGAGCAATTGCTGCATGCCGGTAATAGCCGCTTGCTGCTGATCATTCTGCAGCAACTCATAAAGTTTCTGCAGTTCCTGACCGACGCGCGGCGAAAGCGTCGCGGACGGACCGCCCTCTTCCCCCGGACACTCCTGCGCCAGCACCGTGGTCGGGACGACGACCGCGCCCGCGGCCATCGCCGCCGCCGAAGCGGACAGAAACACCTTTACCGATTTCCAGCGCATGTTCTTCATGTCGTCGCCTTATACCTGTTCAACTATTCGCGGCGGCTCGTCGCCGTACTCATGTGAACTCAAATTATTCCTCAAGCTGGAACACAATCACCGTCTGAACGCCGCGGCGCGGTTCCGCCTGATTGTCGACGATCTTGGGTTGATATTTCCAGCGCTCAACCGATCGCATCGCAGAGCGATTGAAACAGCTGTTCGTTGAATCAATCACTTCGATATTTGTGGTTTGCCCGTCCGGCGTCACATCAAACTGTAGCGAGACACGCTCTTCCGCGCCGGCGCGCCCTTGGCAGCGATCGGGAAATTGCGGCGGAATACGCACCAGCGGCTGGGCGTCGCGGTCCGGGTTGAAGCCGGTCCCGATATTGAGATTGGCGTCGATTTCCGGGATTGCCGCGGCAACGCCGTCAAGGGCCGGACGGTTCGACGGGTCGTTCACAGCCGGCGGCGGCGGCGGCGGCGCATCAAGCGTCGGCCGTTTGAATTCCTTGTTGATCGAGGTCAGATCGGAATCCTGAAGCTGCGCCGTGATTGAAATATTGACCGCCTGCTGTTCTTCGTTCAGCCGAACCGGCTGGCGGATCATCGCCGACATAAAAAGGAATAAAGCGCCCGTGACGAGAATCGCGGCCGGGACGCCGATAATGAGTCTAGCTGCTGAGCCCATGGCCGTTGCTCCCTAAGCGCGTTCTGTAGAGACCGCGACGTCGCTAACGCCGGTTGCGCGGATCTGGTTGACGACTTCGACAAGATAACGGGACTTGGCGCCGCGATCCGCCTGGACGACCGCGGTGCTGCGCGGGTTCTGGCGAAGCAGCTCTTCTACGCGAATGCGCACCTCGGCCAGTTCAACCTCTTCCTTGTTGATCCAGATTTCATCGTGGCGATTTCCGCTGACGACGAAATCTGGATCAACAAGGAAGAGGTTGAACTGGCCGAGGTGCGCATTCGCGTAGAAGAGCTGCTTCGCCAGAACCCGCGCAGC
>CAMYNO010000183.1 GCA_947259815.1 uncultured Parvularculaceae bacterium | reverse complement strand
CTTTTTGAAGCGCTTTGCCGGCGCAGCGCCTTTCCTCCATTTCGACCTTTACGCCTGGCGTCCAAAAGCCGCGCCGGGCCGGCCCGTCGGCGCGGCGGCGCAGGCGATTCGCGCGCTCTAGGCGGTGCTTAAAGACCGTTATGGAGGCCGCTGACCGGCCGGAAGATTTTTGCAGGCCGGGGCCAATACCGGGCCTTGCCCTTTTCGGGCGAACAGTTGCAAACCATCAGATCGAAACGCGTATGAGGCGAGTGCGTCGGATCTGATGGCTTCGATCGATATTTTAAGCAGTTGGCGGGAGGTCATGTCCGAGGCGGTGCGCGCTGACGGCCCCGACCTTTCCATGCGCCAATGGGCGATTTTACTGACCGTGTATCTGAACCCCGGACCGCACACGGTTCGCGCGCTGGCGCGTGATCTGAATGTGCCCAAACCGGCGATCTCGCGGGCGCTCGATGCGCTGTCGATTCTCGGTTTCGTAAAACGCGTACGCGATCTGCGCGACAAGCGAATTGTTCTTGTGCAAAAGACGACCGAAGGCGCAATCTATGTCGATGAATTTGCGCGCATTGTCGGCGTGCACAATGACGAGCCCCAGCCGCTAAACGCGCTTTACGGCTAAACGGCGTTACTCGTGTTGTAAATTACATCAATCCGCATTGATGCGCTGTCAGTTTTCGGCGGCGCTAAATCTATTTGAGGTCGGCGATTTTTACACCGGCGATGGTGGCGGCGCCGGCATGGAGAATGATCGGCGCTTCTATCCGTCCGCCCTGCGACATGGCGGCGAAAGCAAGGCCCGCTGTCGCGGCGTCAGCCTCCTCCGCGCTCAGGGCGCCGCTGGCCGCGAGGGCGCCCGCGAGACCTGCGGGTTTTTCAAGGGATGCGGTAAGCTCGCCAGCGGGCAGGTTTTCATTATCCAGGCCAATCGTTCCGAATACAGATAATGCCGACTGGTCGATTGCCGCGTTCATCCCGTGAATGGTCAGTGCGCCGCCCGCATGGCGCCAGTTATCGACGGCGTCTGCGCCCGAAAGCATATGCGTCTGCGTCAATGAAAGCGCGACGTTGACCTTATCCACGTCAATCGAGCGGTCAGCGTCGCGAAAGGCGTAGCCGGCGCCGGCGAGGGCGAGCGTCAGTGTTGTCGGTGTTTCTTCGTCCGGGGCGATGTCGAATATCAGACTGTCGATTTTCGCGACTTGTCCCAACGGCCCGTTCGATGAGGCGTCTTTCATGGTCACGGCGAAAACCCAGCCGCGCGACTCGTCATTGGCGATAGAGGCGCGTAAGTCCTCCGCCTCGAACCGCCACAGCCCGCTTTGTTCAGTCACGACTGTTTGCTCGCCGCTTGGCGAAAAGATCAGCCGGTTTAGATCATAGGGGAGCGCATCAAGGGTCAGGCGTTCGGCGCGCCATGCGCCGACATCTTCGGATGCAATATGCGGCGCATCAATGTGAACCCGCAAAAAAAAGGGAAAGCCGTCGCGCCGTATGGCGCCGTGTTCAACCTGAAGACCGTTCTCGCGCTGCTCTGTCATCCATTCTGTAACAGCGGTCTCCATTTCACCCGCCGCATAGCGCCACAAGGCGTAATATCCCGCGAAAATAATCGCGCCGGCGCCCCAGACGGCATAGAGCCATTTCCGCGCCATGCGGCTTTTATCCGACATCGGAATATTCCATTTTATCGGTTTGCGCGGCCTCTTCGAGGTCGGGACGCGCCGCGTTAATGCGAGCCTCGATTGTGCGCTGAAACTCGCGGCGATCAAGGCCGGGCGGAATTGGCTTTAAAATCCGCATGGTAATAACGCCGGGATTGAGCGCGCCGGCGAGTTTGGCCCAGAAGCGGCCGCTATCATGGGCGACGGGGACGCAGGGCGCGTTTGCCGCCAGATATATACCGGCGACACCCGGCTGATAGGGCGTCGTCTCGCCAGGCTTGACCCGTGTGCCTTCGGGAAAGACGACGACCTGCGCGCCATTCGCGATGCGCGCCGCTGTTTCCTGACGCAAGCGCCGCAATTCTTTCGCCCCGCCATTGCGGTCAATGGCGATATTGCCGGCGCGCACCGCCCACCAGCCATATACCGGGATTTTCAGCAATTCCTTTTTGAGAATGACGATCGGGTGGGAGAAGAGGGCGTTAATCGCGATCGTCTCCCACAAGGACTGATGGTTGGAGACGATGAGCGCTCCGCCGGCGGGGATATTCTCCCGCCCTTCAATGCGGAATGTCACGCCCGCGATTACCCGCATCGCGCCAAGGGCGAAATGCGTCCACCATCTGATGATGCGCTTTGTAGTTTTTTCGCCGGCAAATGCAGCCGGCAGAAAGACGATTGTAAATAACACGGCGACGAGCGCGATTACGATCGTGAAGACGATTGACCGTATACGGTTCATTGTTCGTTATTTCCGTGCGGATGCGAGGTAGGTTTTCGCCTTGGCGAGAAGAAACTTGTTGAACTCTCCGCCAAGGCGCCGCCACGCGGAAAGCGAAGTCGGCCGGCCCGCGCCATTGAGGTAGCCTGACGAAACAACATGGGGCGTAATGCTGGTAGCCGGCATCGCCGCACGGGATTCAGCAAGCGCGCGAGGCATGTGAAAATCAGAGGTGACAAGGACGATCCGCGTCGCGTCATTTTGCATCGTCCATTGCGCGGCTTCATCGGCGTTGCCTGTCGTCGACTGCGCTTGCCAGCCAAGATCGACACAGCACTCGAAAAGTTCCGGCGCGCCGGTCCAGAAATCGGCGACGTTTTCTCGTGTAATGTCGGGATGGACGCCGGAAATCAGGAGACGCCCGGCCGCGCCGTCGGCGAGGAGCGACATGCCGGCGGTGATCCGTGCGCCGCCGCCGCCGGTGTAGACGACAACAGCGTCGCTGCGCGCGGGTGCGTTTGTCGTTGGCTGCGGCAGGGCTGTGACAAACGCAACAAGGCCGACCAGCCAGGCGAGGCAAACGAAGACAATGCCGAAAACCAATCTTCGCAAAGAGTTACTCCGTGATCGACGCAGAACTGCGACCCTTGCAGCTTATCTGGCGCAATAATCCGGGTCCAGCGGCGCGCTTTTCGCCGGGTCGTCTATAGCATAATGCAATAAATCAGATTTATCGCATTATGCTATAGTCTTTAGTGGTCGCATCGCGAAAGGCAAAAACCGTTGCACACTTTTTGCGCGATGCTCTAATATTGGCGGTGTAGCGTATTCAATACAGTAAGGCGCGCCGT
This sequence comes from uncultured Parvularculaceae bacterium, assembly GCA_947259815.1. Lineage (GTDB taxonomy): Bacteria > Pseudomonadota > Alphaproteobacteria > Caulobacterales > Parvularculaceae > Hyphococcus. Next base: position 10,523 of record CAMYNO010000183.1, on the reverse strand, counting down.
AAAAGCTGTCACGAGACAGGTCGCCAGCGGCACGGTCAAAAGCCACAGGGCGTGCCAGCCGCCAAGGGTGAATTGCGGCAGAAAGCTGTCGGCGCCGACGCCGCGTTCAAGCAGATAGGCAGCGCCAGCAAGCGCGGCAAAGGCGGCGGCGAGCCCCGCGATTGCGCCTCTGAAGCCGAGGATGAAAAACCGGCGCTGGACCTCTGAGGCGATGAATTTGTCGGTGGCGCCAACTAAGTGCAGGACCGAAACGATCTCGTGATTTGCGGCGAGACCGGCGCGCGCTGCGAAGGTGGAAACGGCGCAGGCCGCGCCCATGACCAGCAGGAAGACAAGGACCGCGAGGGCCTGACCGGACTGCGCCGCCATAGCGAGCCGATTGTGCCAGGCTGCGTGATCGTCAAGGGCGGCGCCCGGCGCCACGGCGGTAAGGCGCTGACGCAAGCTATCGAGATCCGTGCGCAGCGCCGGCGTCACTTTCACATCGATCAGCGCCGGAATATTGAGGAAAGCTCGAACATTCCCCTTGCCAAGCCATGGCTCAAGCAGCGCCGCGGTTTCGTCATCACTCTTTAAAATCGCCTCCTCAACCCCCGGCGTGTCGTTGAGGACGCGCATGGCGGCCGACGCGCTGGCGGCGATTTCCGCCTGATCGGCGCCTTTTATCTGAACCGTAATTTCCGATTGCAGCTCCGCCGTCCAGCGTCCGGCCGATTGATGGATGATCAGCACCGCCGCCATGGCAAGGACGGCGAGAAACGACATGACTGCGATGACAGCGGTTAAGGGCGCGCCGCCGGCGCCGGCTTCCGGCAGCAATGGTTCCCGGCGCCAGCGCGTCATAAAATTTGATTTCGGGGCGGTGTCGCTCATGCGCCGCCTCCAGCCGCCGGCGACCGGCTGACGCGTCCTTCAGATATTTTTAAGACTGGTTTACCAAGCGTTTGCACGAGATGCAGATCATGGGTCGCGACAATCACCGCAGCCCCCAATTTATTCAGTTCAACGAATAATTTCATAATTCGTTCACTCATGGCCGGATCGACATTGCCTGTCGGTTCGTCCGCCAGGATCAGGTCAGGCTTGGAAACAAGCGCGCGCGCAAGGGCGACGCGTTGTTGTTCGCCCCCTGACAATGTTGGCGGTTTTGCGTCCATCCGGTCGCCCAATCCGACCCAATTTAAGAGTTCGCTTACGTCTTCCCGATAAGAATTTAGGTTAACGCCCGCAACTTTCATGGGCAACGCGACATTGTCGAAAGCGGTGAGATGATCGAGCAGACGAAATTCCTGGAAGACGACGCCAATGCGCCTGCGCAGCATCGGCAAGGCTTCGCGTGGGGCGTCAATTGTGTCTTCGCCGAAAAGGTGAAGCGTGCCGCGCGTCGGCCGCATCGCCAGGTAAATCATTTTCAACAGCGACGTTTTCCCGGCGCCCGACGGGCCGGTCAAAAACCGGAATTCGCCCTCGCCAAGGGTGAGGTTGATGTCGCTCAGAGTTTCCGCCGATTCCGCATAGGCGAGGCCGGCGTTTTCAAATCGGATGATCTGCTGCTTCTTCGTCATGGGCGCAGGTTTATCGTTTTTTGCCGCAAGGTCGAGGGTCGATCCCTCCTTTCGAAACAGGAAATTTTAAATCCATGATTATCACCTGTCCCGAATGCGCGACGCGCTATGACCTGGAAGATGAACGGTTTCAGCCCCATGGGCGCTCCGTGCGGTGCACGGCCTGTGGAGAAAGCTGGTTTGTGCCCGCGCCGGAGCCGATTGACGCCCTGCCAACCCGAGAGACGCCTTCCTATCGTGAAGACCGCCCGAGCTATCGCGACGAGGGCCGCATGGCTGAACGCGATGCGGATCGACGCGACGCCCGTGACGAGCCCGGCGACGATCTGCGTGCAGAACGCCCGGCAGCGCCGAATTTTCAATTTTCCGACGACAATCGCGATCCTCGCGAAGCGGAAGTTACGATTTCCCATGCCGATGACGAGCCGGCGCCGCGTCGCGATGACCGTGATCGGGCCAATCCGCTCGACCGTGATGAGATCGCCGCCGATTTCACCGAGGGCGATGACGATGTTCTGTTTGATTCTCCGGCGTCGAAATCCCGTCCGGATGACTATGAGCATGACGTAAAGCGCGCGATGCGCGACCGTGAAGATGAAACGCCGCCGAAGGGCTGGCGCAAGGGCAAGCAATTCTTCGTTGAAGATACGGACGATGAAACGCGTGACGAACCCGGCGATGATCCGCGGCCGTTTTTCGCCAAGCATTTTTCCAGGAGCAAAGATGAGGCCGAAACGCCTCACCGTGCGACCCGTGACCGCGCCGACAATCGTGCAGACGGCCGCGCCGAAGAACGCCGTACCGAACAGCGGCGCGATCGCGAGGCCCCGCGTTTTGAGTCCGATGAGGATATCCGGCGCGACCGTGACTATCGTGACACGCAACGCGAGGCAGAGCCGCGCGGCGATCGCGATTACGAAATGCGCTACCAAGACGCCGACGACTATGACGTCCGCGATTATGAGGACGATATTATTCCCGGCGATGCGACCATCGTCGATGCGGACTGGGAAGCTGTCGACGAAGGGACCGGTCCGCGCTTTGGCCGCCGCTTGCGTGAGGAACGCCGTCGTGCGACGGCGCTCGCGCGGCTTGAGGATGTCCGCCGGTTTGAGCCGCAATCGCTTGATGATGAATTCTTCCGCTCGCTGCATGTGACGCCGCGTGAGCTGGAACGCGCAATCCGCAAGGCCCGGCGCCGGGCGGAGTCGCGCGACAAGAACCGCATGACGCCATGGCGCGCTTTTGGCTGGTCGGCCTGGGTCGCCGCGGTGGCGGGCGCCGCCTACGCCGTCGTCGCCTATCGCGACGAGATCGTGAAAGCCGCGCCGTCGGCCGCAGACGCCTATGCGGTGGTTGGCATTGAAACCGATCCCTTCGGGCTCAAGATTGAAAATGTGCGCCACCGTCTGGCGATGTCCACCGGCGGCGCCATGATTGAAATTTCCGGCGATCTTCGAAACAGCGGGGCGGATGCGCTTAATGCGCCGCTTCTTCAGGCGGAGGCGCTGGGTCCGCGCGGCGAGTTGCTCGCGCGCTGGACCTTCAAGCCGGAAGAGCCGGCCATCGCCGGCGGCAATGTGGTGCAGTTCACGACGCGCAACGCGGCGCCCGATGGCGTGGTGGAAGTCGCGCTCTCGTTTGCGCCGGCGCAAGGCGCGGTTCCGGCCCACTAGATTTTTCGCAAAAGGCGGGACGCTGGCCATGCGCCCGAATCCCGCCTATCAACGATCCTGCTGAAGTCAGGCAGGACCGTCACCCATGCGCACATTGTACGATGAAGCGGCGATTGCCGGCCGCATTGACGCCATGGCGCGTCAGATGACCAATGATCTGCCCAAAGACTTTCTCATGGCCCCGGTGCTCACCGGGGCGTTCATATTCGCCGCAGATCTGTTGCGCGCGCTATACGCTCATGGCGCGGACCCGCTGGTCGATTTCGTGCAGCTCTCATCCTATGGCGGCGCCAGGTCGTCCTCTGGCGTGGTCACGCTGCTGAAGGATTTCTCCGTCGATGTTGAAGGCAAGCATGTGTTGCTCGTGGACGATGTTCTCGACACGGGGCGCTCGCTGCATTTCGGCAAGGGCATGATTGAGGATCGCGGCGCCGCGTCGGTACGGCTCTGCGTGCTTGTCAAGAAACTGACCGGGCACGCGGACGATCTGCGCTGCGACTATATCGGCTTTGAAGTCGGGCCGGAAGAATTTCTCGTCGGCTATGGCATGGACGATGATTCAAAAAAACGCGGCGTGCCGTTTATCGGTTCCGGGTGAGCGTTATATCCGAACACAGACTAAAACCGATCCAGCAGCCGCTCTAGATAATCAATCTCGTCTTCGTCGCGGCCGGGTTCGCCCAGTCGCTCGCGCAGTTTGTCGATGATGGCGCGCGTCTTGGCCGCGTCCGTTTCTTCGGGAACTTCAACGCCGCGCCCGTTTGCTTCACCTACCGGCCGGCCGAGGGGATCTGTGCCGCCGCCGCGGGGCTCGCCATCTTCGCCATTGCCGGCCTGACGCATTTCCTCGCGGGCGAGCCCTTCCGCGCCCTCGCGCATTTGTGCGATGGCGCGTTCCATGGCGTCGCCGGCGGCCTCGGTATCGCCTTCGCGCAAGGCTTCCTCGGCGGCGCGCATTTCATTGCGGGCGCGTCCCATGGAGCGGGCCGCATCGCCATTCGGATCAAGCTCGCCGTCTTCGCCCTGAAGCTGGTCGATGAGTTCGTCGAGGTCGCGTCCCAACCCTTCCTGCGCCCCGGCGAGATCGTCCGCACCCTGACCGCCGCCTTCGCGGCCGCGCTCGAACGCATCATTGGCCAGTTCGCGCTGGCGCCCGATCAAATCGCCCGCTTCGCCCGACGGGCCTGTCTCTCCTGCGCCGCCGGGGCCGGAGCCGCCGCCAGCGCCGCCCTGTGACAGGCGCAGATTGTTGAGGATATTTTCAAGCTCGGAAAGCATTTGCCGTGCGGCGTTGCCGGCGCCCGACTGGGCGAGATCGCGGATGGCGTCGAGCATGTCGTCAAGGTTGGAGCGTTCGATTTGCTGGCCGTCGCCGCCGGCGCCGCCCGGTTGCTCCTGAGCCTGGCCCGACTGGGCGAGCGCCGCGAGATAATCGTCCATCGCCTGGCGCAATTCTTCGGTCAGGCGCGCGACCTCTTCATCGCTCGCGCCGCGCTCAATTGCTTCGCGCAGGGCTTCCTCAGCCGCTTCAAGGCGCTGGCGGGCAAGCTCCAGCGCTTCGTCTTCGAGTTGCAATGCGAGCGGCCAGAAATCCTCGACCGCATCGTCAAAGCCTTCCCCGTCCTGTCGCATCACCCGCCAGAAGGCGGTGCGCAGCAGGAGGTAGTCCGTTGACCGATCGAAAAAGACCTCCGGCGCCATCGTGACGGCGTCAAGGCTGCGCCCCGAGCGGCGCCATGCTTCCGGCGCTACGGCAAGGGTCTGGCGCTGTTCGACGACGGCTCTCGCCAGCGGGTTGAAAAAGCGGCGCGCCGGAAGCGCAATCGCCTTTTCTTCGGTAACGCCGATTTGTCCTGCGCCATCCTCGACAATAATCCGCATAAGGACATTAAGCCCTGCCCATGGGTCAGCCTGCAGATCGAGGCTTGCGGATCTCTCGCCGGAACCGGCGGTCCCGCTCAGATCGACAATGCGCGCTTGGTTTAGGGAATCGCGGCCAAAGGCGGGAAAATCCAGCGGCCGCTCCTGATCCGGGTCAAGACGCATCTCAAGCCTTGCCGCGGCAATGTTGTAGTCGTCTTCGCTGATGTAGGAGATTTCGACGAGGTTGCTCTCGGTCGCCTGCGGATCATCGCCCCAGGAAACGAGCGGCGGCGCATCGGGGACGACGCCAATCGGCCAGCGGGTGGTTTGACCGCCAAGGCGCAAGGACAAAAGCCCGCTCTCGCCTAGGGCCAGTTCGCCGCGCGCGGAATTATTATCGCGCGCGAATTCAGCGCGCGTTTCATCGCGCTCGCTGGTGAATGTTAAAGCGCGGCGGCCACGTCCATTGACCTGCGCGACAACGCGGGAGCCTTGCGGGGCGTTCACCTGCGCCTCAAGGCCGGATTTTTGTTCGCCCGCGCGCAACAGATATATCGGCGCCCGGCCGGTATAGGCTGGCGGTTCGATCCAGAGATCGGCGATGGCGCTTCCCCCCGCGCCGGCGCCTGGGTCGAATACGCCGGCAAGCCTCGTTTGCCATTGATCGCCGGCGGCGATGATCGAGATCGCCAAGAGACCGGCGGTTATAAATCGAACGCCATAAGGATCGCGTTTGGTTAACACCTCGCGCGGACGGTTCAGCCGTGCGGCGCGGGCTCGCTCAGCACTGGCCGCAAGATGCGCGCGCCATAGCGGATTGCGCACCAGAGCGGGGTCTGTCGGCTGATCGTCGAGAGATTGCAGCGGTGCATGCGGCAGGCTTGCGTCGCCTTCGATACGCGCTTGCGCCGCGCGGCGTGACGGCCATGAAACTTTTCGGATATCGCGCCAAAAGAAAACACCCAGCGCGCCGACGCCGAGGGCAAGTGCGATCCAGTGCAGCCAGGCCGGCGTTTTTTCCCAAAAGCCCAACAGGGCGAAAATCGTGAACGCGGCGAGCACGCCGAGCGCCGGCAGGATTGCAGGGCCCATCCGCTCCCAGTAAAGGACTAGGCGCGCAGCAAGAATGCAAAACCCGCCTGGCGGGCGGTGCGGCGGTGTTGGATGTGTCAACTCGGTCGTCATACTTCTTGCACACTACAAGCGCGGGGCCGCGGCGTCGATGCGTTGCGCCAACGGAATATCGAATAGTTGGCTCGCGCGAGCGCGCCTTTAAAATAATTAACGGTTAACGCGCGAGGGGAATGGGGTTTGGTCTGGTCACTGGCGACAGTATCGCGCCGCCGGCGCCTGGCGCATGATGCGGCGTCTTCACGGGCGTCATGGGCGCGCCGACTGGCGGCGGCGGTCGCCGTTATTACCTATAATGTTGTCGGCGCCGGGGACATTTATTCGACGATTTACGCGATCGAAGTCGGCGCCGGGGCGGAGGCCAATCCGGTGATCCGCGCCATGATGGAACATGGCGGCGATGGCTGGGTTCTTGGCAAGCTGGCGCTGCAGGCGGTGATCACCTTTATGGTGCTCTGGTTCCCGCACTGGATCGTGCTCGGGTTTTTCTCGATTGCGACGTTCGGCAACGCCTATGTGGTGTACAACAATCTCGCGATTGCCGGCGTCTTTTAGCGGAGCCAGTCTGGCGCGGTTTCATGCGCGGTCATTTCTTCAAAACTCGGACGGCGGCGAATGATTGCGTATTGATCGCCGTTAACCAGCACCTCGGGAATGAGCGGGCGGGTATTGTATTGGGACGCCTGCACCGCGCCATAAGCGCCCGCCGACATGATCGCGACGAGGTCGCCTTCCTGTAGCGGCGCCAGGGCGCGGTCTTTTGCGAAGCGATCGCTCGATTCACAGACCGGTCCGACAATGTCATAGGAGATTTTCTCGCCCGCATTTTCCGCGACCGGCCAGATGTCGTGATAGGCGTCATACATGGCGGGCCGCACAAGATCGTTCATGGCCGCATCGATGATGAGGAAACGTCTGGCCTCGCCTTCTTTTGCATAAACGACCCGCGACAAAAGAATGCCGGCATTGCCGGCAATCATGCGCCCCGGTTCGAAAATCAGTTTGACGTTGAGCGGGGCCGTGACGCGTTTGATCAGGGCGGCGTAATCGTCCGGGTGCGGCGGGATTGCGCCCTCGCCATAGGGAATGCCAAGGCCCCCGCCGAGATCGAGCGTGTCAATGGCGCAGCCATCGGCGCGAAGATCGCCAATAAGCGCGGCGACTTTCTGAAACGCCGCCTCGAACGGCGCCAGATTGTCGATCTGCGAGCCGATATGAATATCGACGCCTTGCACGGCGATCCCGGCCATCTTGCGCGCCTCGCGGTAAAGGTCGCGGGCCTGGTTCCAGCTAACGCCGAATTTGTCTTCTTTCTTGCCGGTGGAGATTTTTTCATGGCCGCCGGCGGCGACATCGGGATTGACGCGCAGAGCGATGGGCGCGCGTTTGTTTTTTTCACGGGCAATCGCGTCGATGACGTGAAGTTCCGGCGCCGATTCCACGTTGAATTGCAGGATGCCCGCATCGATGGCGGCGGCGATTTCATCACGCGTTTTACCAACGCCTGAAAATACGATCCTGTTCGGCGCAATACCGGCTTTAAGCGCGCGCGCAAGTTCCCCGCCGGAGACAACGTCAGCGCCCGCGCCTTCGCTTTGCAGCACTTTCAAAACAGCGATATTGGAATTTGCTTTCACCGAATACGCAACCAGCGCATCGGCGCCGGTAAAGGCGTCGGCGAATACGCGATAATGCCGGCGCAATGTCGCTTCGGAATAGACATAAAACGGCGTGCCGACCGCATCGGCCAATGCGGTCAGGTCGACATCTTCGGCGAAAAGCCGTCCGTCGCGATAGGCAAAGTGGTGCATTAAAGAAGCGCCGCCTCTTCTTCAGGTTGTTCCGGCGGGCGCAGGGGCGCTTTCTTTCCGCAGGCGGAAAGGAAAAACATGGCGGCAAGGGCGGCAAGCAATATTCTCATGATAAAAGTCCTTTTATCCGTGTGCCAAGTTTGTGAAGGCGGTCCTTGTTATCGGTCTCTGACAGTTTAAGCATGCGCGCCGCCTCGCGCTTGACATTTTCCGGCGCCGTGCCGCCAAAGGATGTTCGCGAGGAGACCGACGCCTCGACTGAAAGAACGGAAAAGACATCGTCGGTGATGCGCGGCTCAACGCCCTGAAGATCCTGCAACGACAATTCATCGAGCGCCGCGCCTTTCTTTTCCGCGAGAGCGACGACCGCGCCGGTTACGTGATGGGCGTCGCGAAACGGCATATTCAGCGTCCGGACAAGCCAGTCGGCGAGATCGGTCGCCGTCGAATAGCCGCCGCCGGCCGCGGCCTTCAGGGCGTCGCGATTAACGGTGAGATCCTCGATCATGCCGGTCATGGCCGCCAGCGCCAGCGCCAAATCGTCGAAGCACTGAAAGGTCGTCGCCTTATCTTCCTGCATGTCCTTGGCATAGGCCATGGGCAAGCCCTTCATGACGATCAGCAGGGAATTCAAGGAACCCACGATGCGCCCGACCTTTGCGCGGACAAGCTCCGCCGCATCGGGATTGCGTTTTTGCGGCATGATCGACGAGCCGGTGGAAAATGCGTCGGAGAGGCGCACGAAATTGAACTGCGCGGATGTCCAGATTACAAGTTCTTCGCCAAGGCGCGAAAGATGCGTTGCGGCAATCGCCGCCGCCGCCATGGCTTCCATGGCGAAGTCGCGCGCGGAGACAGCATCGAGAGAATTCGCACACGGACGATGAAAGCCAAGCGCTTTCGCCGTGTTTTCCCGGTCAATGGGGAATGACGTGCCCGCAAGCGCTGCCGCGCCAAGCGGGCATTCGTTCATGCGTTTTACCGCATCGTCGAAACGGCTGGCGTCGCGCGTAAACATCTCCGCATAGGCGAGCAGGTGGTGGCCGAACGTTACCGGCTGCGCTGTTTGCAGATGGGTGAAGCCGGGCATGACCGCGTCGGCGTTTTCACCCGCCCGCTGCGCCAGCGCCTTGCACAGGCCGCGCAGGCCGGCGCCGGCGTCTTCACAGGCGGTGCGGGTCCAGAGTCTGAAATCCGTCGCCACCTGATCGTTGCGCGAGCGAGCCGTGTGAAGGCGCCCGGCAGGCTCGCCAATCAGTTCCTTCAGCCGCGCCTCTATATTCATGTGGATGTCTTCAAGCGCCTTGGAATAGGCGAACTCGCCGCGCTCGATCTCACCGGCAACGTCGTCCAGACCCTTTTGAATGGCTGTATTATCGGCATCGGATATGACGCCGACGGCGCAGAGCATATCGGCGTGCGCCTTCGATCCGGCGATGTCTTCGCGCCACAGGCGGCGGTCAATATCGATGGAAGCATTGATTTCTTCCATGATCGCCGAGGGGCCTTGGGAAAATCGGCCGCCCCACATCTGGTTTTCTGATGGTTTTGAATTATCTGTCATGGCGTTGCCGGCTCAAAAAATAGGTGCGTCTCTCACATGAAGATCCTCAACGAACCGCGATTATGGCTGCTCATCATTGGCGGCGTCGGAATCCTTGGGCTCGTCTACGTCATTATTGCCGCCAGCGTAAAGCCGCAGGAGGGCGCCGCGCCATCGGCGCGGCACATGGATCAGGCGTTGCTGGTGGGTGAGGTGGCGGACTTTGAATATGCCTTCCCGCCGCGTAACGCGATTGACGTGCCGTTCGAACATGACGGCGAGATGGTCTCGCTCGCGAAATTCAGGGGCAAGGCGGTCCTGGTGAATTTCTGGGCCACATGGTGCGCGCCGTGCCTGAAAGAGTTGCCGTCCCTCGATGCATTGCAGGGCCGCTTGGGCGGACGCGATTTCGAGGTTGTCGCCATCGCCGCCGATCCCAAAGGGCCGCAGGCCGCTCAGGCGTTCCTCGACCGCCTCGAAATTGACAATCTTGCGCTATATGCGGACCCGCGCCTCGCCATGGCGACGGCGGTCGGCGGCGCGAATGTTCTTCCCGTCAGTATTCTTTACGATGCGGAAGGCCGTGAGATTGGCCGATTGGTGGGGGAGGCGGATTGGGCGAGCCCGGAGGCGGTGCGTCTCGTTCGGTCGGTAATGGACAAATAGCGCCGGTTCGTTGTTGCGCGGCGGCGGCGGGCGCGCTTATTGACAGGGCGACTTCTCACGGTCGGCGGGGCCGGCAAGTTTCAGACAGGGAGATCGAGTGATGACCAATCGGAAATTGTGGCTGGCCGGTGCGGCGGCGTTGGCGCTTGTCGCCTGCGGCAAGGATGGCGATGCCCCTTCGGCCAAACCAAGCGGCGATGCGGCCAGGATCAGCGCGTCCTCGCCCCTTGATGAAAAGTTCAGGATCAAAAATGCCCAAGAGGCCGAT
>CAMYNO010000182.1 GCA_947259815.1 uncultured Parvularculaceae bacterium | reverse complement strand
CTTATCTGCGTTACGTGCTGACGCTGGTTTTTACCGCGGCCCTTTATGTGGCGCTCATGTTCTCCATGTTTCACGGCCTTGGCGCCGTCGCGGGAGAAAAGGCGAAAGTCTGGTTGCCGATTGGCGCGGTGGTGTTGCTGGCGAGCTATGTCGTCTTTCGATGGCTCAATCATGTGGCGCGGCATGAGGGGCCAATGACGCCGCTTACATCGGAATTCGACCACCCGATGTCGGATATGCCGGGCTTTGACGGAAACCCTTATGAAGAGGGTGAGGCGGAGGACAAAGACAAGACGTCTGACAAAGTCAAAGATGCCGCCGAATAATTTACCGGCTGTGCGGGGCAGGCTATGCGCATTGTGATTTCCATTTTGATGTTCATCGTCGGCCTTGGCTGTATTGCCTATTCCTATGTCGGTACTGTCATTCGTCTGGCCGAAGACGCTGCGCGAACCGCCGATAGCGGTGACGAAGCCGGCGCAATTTCCATGGTGATCGATTTTATCATGCGCGGCGAAGTTCCCCAGCTTGCCGGCTACCTTTACGCTGGCGCATTATTGATCGTTCTTGCTGTGGTCTACCTGCTCCTGGGTAAAAGCAAAGACCCGGAAGACGACACCGCGCCCGATAAAAACTGATTATCGGCTTCTTTGCCCATGACAGGGCTGGCGCCGGCCGGGTGAAAGCCCCATGTTGGCGCCATGCCGCCGGACCAAAGTGACGACATTGAGAGCAAGGGTGAAGCCGCGCCGTTTGGCCGGTCGGTGTCGCGCATGCTTGGCGTTCTCTTTCGCCCGGAGATGCGTCACTGGCGTTTTCGAATATTCCTCGCCTTTTTTCTGACTGTCGGCGCCAAGGGGCTTTCCGTTCTCGCGCCGGTCTTGATGGGCGAGGGAATAAATGCGCTCACTGGCGATGAAACCGCTGGCGCTCGCCTGGGCGTCGCCGGCATGTCGTTTGTCGGTTTAATGGCGCTGTTCGCGGCGGCGCGGTTTTTAGCCTCGGCGCTGCCCGTAATCCGTGACGCATTTTTCTCACCCGTGACGCAGGATGCGCAGCGTTTGATCTCAGTCGATGTATTTCGCCATGCGCAACATCTCGATCTGCAGTTTCACCTGACCCGCAGATCCGGCGCGCTCAACCGCATAATCGAACGCGGCGCGACTGCGATGGAATATCTGTTGCGCTTTCTCGCCTTCAATATCGGGCCGACGCTGGTGGAACTGGCCTTCGCAGCGGTTGTTCTGGCTTATCTGTATGGCATTCAGTTTTCAGTGGCGGCGATCATTACGGTTGGCGTCTATGGCGCCTTCACGATTGTCGTCACCGAATGGCGCAACAAGCAACGCCGCGTCTTGAACCAGGCCGATACGCGCCTGCGCGGCATTGCCGTCGATACCCTGTCAAATTTCGAAACCGTGAAATCCTTCGCCGCCGAGGACAGGGAGGCGGATCGTTATGACGGGGCGCTTCGCGAATATAATCGTTTCTATGTGACCGTGATGAAATCTCTTGCTTTTCTCAATGGCGGGCAGGAATTCATCATGACGCTCGGCTTGCTCGCCGTTGGGGTGATGGCTGGCTACGGCGCCGTGAACGGGACGATGCAGGTCGGCGACGTCACCGCGATTATCCTGATGCTGTTCAACATCTACCGCCCCTTAAACATTCTTGGCTGGGCGTGGCGCGAAATTAAGCAGGGTACGGTGGATATCGAAAAACTGTTTCAGTTGCTCGACCGCAAACCCGTGGTGGCCGATGCACCCGATTCCGAGGCGTTCCGTCCCGGCATTGGCGAAATCCGGTTTGAAAATGTTTCCTTCGCCCATGAAGGGCGCGCGAGCGGCCTTAAAGATGTTTCTTTTCAGATTCCGGGCGGCGCGTTTGTCGGCATTGTCGGGCCGTCCGGCGCAGGAAAGTCGACAATACTGAAATTGCTGTTTCGCTTTTACGATCCAAAGCACGGGCAAATATACATAGATGGCCAGAATGTCGTTGATGTTACCCAGAGTACCCTGAGGAACGCCCTCGGTCTCGTGCCGCAGGAGGTGGTGTTGTTCAACGACACGCTGCGGTTCAACCTCGCCTATGGTCATCCCGACGCCTCCGACGCGGAAATCATGACGGCGGCGCGGCGCGCGCAACTTGGCGTATTTATCGACAGCCTGCCGGCAGGGCTCGATACGCGGGTTGGCGAACGCGGGCTGAAACTGTCCGGCGGAGAAAAACAAAGGGTCGGCGTTGCCCGCGCAATCTTGAGCGATCCGCCCATTCTAATTCTTGACGAAGCGACCTCGTCACTCGATTCAAGTACGGAAGAAGAAGTGCAGCATGCCTTGAGAGAGGCTGCGCGCGGACGAACGACCCTCGCGGTGGCTCATCGCCTGTCAACGATCGCCGGTGCTGACTTCATCCTCGTGCTCGATAATGGCGGTATTAGCGAGCAGGGGTCGCACGAGGAACTGATCGCGGCCAATGGCGTATATTCGCAGTTGTGGCGCCGGCAATCGAACGGTGAGACGGAGCCTCGCGCACATGCGCATCCCGCCTTCGCGCCGCAATTTGCGAAGTAATCAACTCGCCTTTGCTGCCTTGGCGACGTCAGCCCATTTGACAATTACATCGTGCAACGGACCCTCTTTGACAGGCTTGGGTAGATAGTCGTTCATGCCCGCGTCGATACAACGGTCGCGATCTTCACGCATGGCATGGGCTGTAACGCCAATTATCGCCGTTGTATTGCCTGTCTGTTCCTGTTCCTTGCGAATTTCCGCGGTCGCCGCCACGCCGTCCATGACAGGCATTGAAACATCCATGAGGACAATGTCGAATTCGTTTTTGGCGTACATCGCGACGGCCTGGGCGCCGTCTACGGCAATCGTTGTTTCACATCCGAATTTCTGCAGCATGGCTTTTATCACCATCTGATTGACTGAATTATCTTCAGCGACGAGAACCTGTAATGGCCTGCCGGAAGCGTGTTGCAGCATTCGGGATTGTGCGCCCGCATTCGCCGAGCGTTTCGGTGGCGCTGAAACCCGCTTCATTTCATTGATTGCCGCATCACCGACTGTCGAAATGATCGTATCGAGCAGCATCGATGCGCGCGCGGGCTTTACCAGATATCCGGCGAACAGATCGTCCGCAAGTTGAGCGGGATCGCCTTTGCGCCCTGCGGACGTAAGCAGGATCATCGGGGTGTCAGCAATAGTTGCGTCGGCGTTGATATGTTTGGCGAGCGCAACGCCGTCAATATCGGGCATCTGGAAGTCGATAATTGCGATTGTGTATGGGGCGTCGGCACCGCGTTTACGTAACGCGGCAATTGCATCGTTAGCGCAGTCATATGCGTCAGAAGCAAGCTCCCATGACGCCAACTGTTCGGTTAAAATCCTGCGGTTGACTTCGTTGTCATCAACGATCAGTGCGCGCTTGCCGTCAAAAAATCCATCCGGCGCAGTACACTCGTGACATTTGGACTCATCGACCGCCAGCGGAATGCGAATAATGAATTTCGAACCCTTACCCAGCTCGCTTTCGACCGTTATTTTACCGCCCATGGCTTCGGCCATGCGTTTGCTGATGGCAAGTCCAAGACCGGCGCCGTAAAAGCGGCGAGCCGCTGATCCGTCGACCTGTTCGAATTATTCAAAAAT
>CAMYNO010000181.1 GCA_947259815.1 uncultured Parvularculaceae bacterium | reverse complement strand
GTCATCGTCGGCTTTGGCGTCAACGATTGCCGCATGTTCGATACCGACGAACTTCACATCGGCGGCGTGGCCGGCTTCATCGCGGGAAACAACAGCCTGCTTGAACGCCTCATAGACAGAATCGCCAAGAAACGACCGGATCGATTTCAGATCGCCGGCGGCGAACGCCTCGACGATCATCTCATAGGCGCTGCGGGCGCCATCGAGATACTGACCCTCGTCGAAGCTGGGATCAGCCTCGCGTAACACGCGCGCATTGGTGGAAACCGGGCGGACTGGCGTTTCTTCTTCATCCGTTTCGAAACGATCCCGCTCTGCGCCTTCCGCTTTATCGCTGGCGTGACGGCGCGGGCTCGCATCCACCTCATGACGCGCCTCATGCCCCGTGCGCGTACCGAGCACGGAGAACAGGCGAAACAGAACAAATCCGGCAACGCCGATAAAAAACAGCAAAACGGGGTCCATAATTCCCTTTTACACCACGAAAAACTTAATTTTGCGCGTCTGCACACTATATAGGAGCGAAAGCAGGCAATACACCAGAGGCACATGGGTTTACTTCTCGTTATCCTTTTCGTCATCGCCCCGATCGTGGAGATTTACGTCCTTTTGACGGCCGGCAGCGCCTTTGGCGTCCTGCCGGTGGTTGCGGCCTGCGTCGGGACGGCGATCCTTGGCGGCGCGCTTATTCGCATACAGGGCCTGGCGGCGCTGAATTCGGCGCGCCGGGAGCTTAATGAGGGCAGTCCGCCGGTTGGGTCCGCTGTGGACGGCGCGCTTCTCGTTGTCGCGGCGCCGTTCCTGATGACGCCGGGATTTGTCACCGATGCGGTCGGATTTGCCCTCCTCATTCCGCCTGTGCGGCGTTGGCTCGGCGCACAGGCGCTGGCCGCGATCAAGCGTCGCATCGCGCGCGGCGAGGCGCATATCACAATCATCGACCGGTAAATCCGGCGGCGCCGTCGGGTTGCGAGCCCGCTGACGCCCGTGTATGGAGCCGCGTTCCGCATGCCGGTTGGGCGATCGCCGGCGAAGCAAGCAAAATGACGAAAGACACACATGTCTGATACCCCGACACCCCCCGAAAATGGCGGCGCCGCCGGCGCTAATAACGCCGGTGGAGCCCGGTTCATGGTCATGGCGCAGTATCTGAAGGATCTTTCCTTTGAGAGCCCGCGCGCGCCGGAAGTTTTCCAGAACGTCCAGTCGCCGCAAATGGACGTGAATGTAGACGTCAATGCGCGCAATTTCGGCCCGGACCAATATGAGGTGGAGTTATCTGTCTCGGCCAAGGCGAAATATAATGACGAGGCGGTGTTTATCGTCGAGGCGTCTTACGCCGGCGCCTTTGAGATCAAGAACCTGCCGCGCGAACAGCTCGAAGGGGTCATGCTGGTCGAATGTCCGCGGCTTTTGTTTCCGTTCCTGCGTCAGGTCATCTCCGATGCGACACGCAACGGTAATTTCCCGCCATTGATGCTTGAGCCGATCGACTTCATGAGCATTTACCTCGCTAATAAACAACGCCAGCAACAAGCTGGCGGTGAAGCGGCGCCGGCGTCGGGTCAGCAGGACGCTTAATTCTTTTCTTGCAGGTTTTTATGCCGCGGTGCTTGCGCGAGCCTTGGCGGCGGCGCGTACGGCGGCGACGGCGCTTTGATTGCTTTTGACCGGTGCGGCCGATGGTTTTGGTTTTGCCGCCGGCAGGGCAATCGGCGCGGGCTTGCCCGGTAATTTCTTCTGCGGCGCCTTGCCTGAGGCCGCCTTTGGCGCGGGCAGGGATTTTGGCGTTTTCTTCACACTGACGCCCGGCGAGAGCTGACGCGCCAGCCGCGCCTCCGACTGCTCTGTGCTTTGTTTCTTTGCGGCTTCAATATGCGCGCGCGCGTAATTGGCGAATGCGCGAAAATGCACCTTGTCGACAAAAGCGCGCTTCGGCGCCGGCACGATGAGTTGCGGCGTCAGGACCAGATACGACGTTAACGGACAGACCATAAATTGTTCAATTGCGCTCCAGGGATAGATTTCGTCGCTGTCGCCGCGGCTTACGCAAAAGCCGTCTCGAAATAGCGTTACGCTGAAAAGCTCCGAGCTGGCGAAGGGCCAAACGCTGCGCTTTTTCAGTTTTAAGGCCCGGTCTTGAAAATTCTTGTCGCTGAGAAGAAACAGAAAGACCGACGAAACGCCTGCGGCGGCGGATAATGCGCCCAATGTTAAGCCGCCCTGCATGATAAATCCGTAGACGGAAAAAGCCGTTACGGCCAAGGCGGCGGTGAACAGCATGGCGGGCCAGAGCGGCCAGTGAAAAAGCCTGCGCAAGGACGCGAGCCGGCCGTCCCGGCTGGCATTGTAATGGCGCTGATATTCCGCAAAGTCGCCCTCGGTGCATTCAAATGTAATCTTGTGAGGATTGGCCCCGCCGCCACTACCGCCGGCGAGCTTGTTCGAGACTGCTGGGCCGTAAAGGCGGGCGAGCTTTTCGTAAAACCCACTATCCGCAATGGAGCTGTGCGGGATAAAGGCGACGGGTTCGCCGCGCCGCCAAAAAACAATGTTCGTTTTTGTTTCGGCAATGCGGTCGAGGCCGGGCCAGGCGAATTTCCGGGTTGCCTGCGCGCCTTTGACGATCAGCGCCTTATCGGAGAAGTGAAATTCAAAGCGGCCGGTTGTCAGTCCGGCTTTGGCGGTTTCGCGCCGCGCCGCGCCGGCGTTTCTTCGGCGGCCCCGGAAGATGGCGAAGGCAAGAAATGCAAACCCGCTGGCGCAAATTACGGCGCCCGCCAGTGTAACAAGGCTGGGGGATGATATCGGGCCGGAAAGGCTCCCGGCTGTGCGCCATGCAACAAAAAGCGCGGATAACCCGCCGCCAAGGACCGTCGCACAAGCTGAGGCAAGAACCGCGATGTCCTGACGCGAACGCTTGCACGTTTCCTTGAGAAAACGGTTCAGATCCTCTTCATCGATATCAACGCGAATGGCCATGTTCATCCGGAATTTTTCCGTAGGCCATACGTGCCCCGGTCCCAAGGAGTCATGAAACCGCCAACGCGAATTTAAGAAAAATAAACGCAAAATTCAGCGCATAAAAAAGCCCCGCCGCAGCGGGGCTTTTCCAATGCTTTGAAAGACTGCTTACCAACCGCAGGTGCGCTCGG
>CAMYNO010000180.1 GCA_947259815.1 uncultured Parvularculaceae bacterium | reverse complement strand
CGTTGCCGGCAATGTTTCGACCGGTCGGCGCATCTGTGGCGTATGGATAATGAGATGGCGTTCACCGCGCAGCAATGCGAAATCGCCTGGTGCGAACGGCCTGGCGAGCAGCGAATCATCCAGTTGAGTCGCAATCCACTCCGCACGGGCGCGCGCGAAGGCAATCGCATCGGGCACTTCGCGTTTCGACGGCGCCGTGACATGAATTTCCCCAGCCGTCGGATCGACTTTCAATATCAACCGCTTGGCGCGATGATTGACGCGGGCGATCAACGGCGCGGTGCGACCATTGACGGTGATTTCCGTTCGTTTGATTTCATTACTCGGCATAAACTCGAATCGTCGTTACATTTCGATCTTTGCGTTAAACGGCGCGCGGTCAACATGAAAATTTTCCAACTGTTGCCTGACGGCGATTGACCGCGAGACGCGCGCCGCCGAAAAGAATTCGAAATGACAAAGCCGCAGGCCAAAACCGAAAACGAAACGACAAAAAAACCGGCCGCCGTTAAATCCGCAGCTGCAAAAAGCGCCGCAACCGGGCCGACGCCCATGATGGCGCAATATCTGGCGATCAGGGAAACCGCCGGCGATGCGCTGTTGTTTTATCGCATGGGCGATTTTTACGAGTTGTTTTTCGACGATGCGGTCAAGGCTGCACGCGCCCTCGATATTACCCTGACAAAACGCGGCCAGCATGGGGGCGATGATATCCCCATGTGTGGCGTGCCGTTTCACGCATATGAGTCCTATCTTGCGAAACTGATCCGCGCTGGTTTCAAGGTTGCGATCTGCGAGCAGATGGAAGATCCGTCAGAGGCGAAAAAGCGCGGATCGAAATCGGTAGTCCGCCGTGAAATCGTGCGCACCGTCACGCCCGGCACGATTGTCGAGGATTCCCTGCTCGATGCGCGCAGCAATAATTATCTCGCCGCGCTTGCGCTCTTGCGGGGGGGAGAGGATGCGGCGCTTGCCTGGGCCGATGTTTCCGTCGGCGAAGTCAATGTGCGGCGAGTGACGGTCAAGGCCATTGCATCCGTTCTCGCCGGTGTTGCGCCGAAGGAATTGATCGCTGCGCCGCTCGATGAGGCCGGCGAATGGCGGGCGGCGCTTGCCGGCGCGGGGCAGGAGATAACGCCCATGCCGGCGGAGCATTTTGATTCCGCCGCCGGGCGCCGGCGCCTGTTGGCGATCTATGATGTTGCATCGCTTGATGCGTTTGGCGATTTCGACCGCGCTGAATGCGCGGCGCTTGGCGGGCTGATCAATTATGTGGAACTGACGCAGGCGGGCCGTGCGCCAGCCTTTCGTCCGCCGCGCAAGGTCGATGACGCAGCGGCCATGGCCATCGACGCGGCGACCCACGCCTCCCTTGAGCTTACGAAGACCCAGGCCGGCGGGCGCAAGGGATCGCTTCTTTCCGCCATCGACCGCACGATTACCGGTCCGGGCGCCAGGCTCCTCGGCGCGCGTATTACCGCGCCGCTGACCGATGCGTCCGGCGTGAATGCAAGGCTTGATGCCGTCGAGTATTTTGAACACAGCAACAGTTTGCGCGCGCGCATGCGGGAAATTCTCGGCGATGCGCCGGATATGGCGCGGGCGCAATCCCGTCTTGCGCTTGGACGCGGCGGGCCGCGCGATCTGTTGGGTGTTCGCGACGGGCTTTGCGCTGCGCGCGATCTTGCCGCCGCCATGCGCACCGAAGAAAGGGCGGCGTCGGAAATTCTTGCGACAGCGCAGGTCGATCTTGAAGACACTAACGGCGCAGGGTTTTCTGAAATCATCAGTGAGCTGAATGCTGCGTTGAAAGATGCGCCGCCTCTATTGGCGCGGGACGGCGGCTTTATCGAGCGCGGCTATGATCCCGGTCTCGACAGCGTTGTCTCGTTGCGCGATGAATCGCGCCGAATTATCGCCGGCCTTGAAGCGAAATACCGCGAGCAGACGGATATCAAGGCGGTCAAGGTCAAGCATAACAATGTGCTCGGCTATTTTGTCGAGACGCCGGCCTCGCGTGGCGATGCGCTGATGGCGCCGCCGCATAATGAAACCTTTATTCATCGCCAGACACTGGCGAGCGCGGTGCGGTTTACGACCGGTGAGCTTGCAGAGCTTGATGCAAAAATTTCGCGGGCGCGCGATGAGGCGCTGGCGCGTGAGCTTGAACTGTTCGACCGCCTGACTGCGCTTGTGGCCGATCGGCGCGAGGCCATCGCCGCCGCCGCTGCGGCGCTCGCCGAAATCGACGTGGCCGCGGGGCTTGCCGAACTCGCTGTCAGCGAAAATTACGCGCGGCCCGTCGTCGATCAGTCCCTTGCCTTCGATATTTCCGCCGGGCGCCATCCGGTTGTCGAGCAGGCGTTAAGGAAGGAGGGCGAGGCCGCTTTCGTACCCAATGACAGCGCCCTTGCGCAGGACGATGAACCGCGCCTGTGGCTTGTTACGGGACCGAATATGGCCGGGAAGTCGACATTTCTGCGCCAGAATGCGCTCTTTGCGGTGCTTGCGCAGGCGGGTTCTTACGTGCCGGCGGCGCGGGCGCATATCGGGATTGTCGACCGCGTCTTTTCGCGGGTCGGCGCTGCGGACGATCTTGCGCGCGGACGGTCCACCTTCATGGTGGAAATGGTCGAGACTGCGGCGATCCTTAATCAGGCCACGGAGCGTTCGCTGGTTGTGCTCGATGAAATCGGGCGCGGCACATCGACATTCGACGGGCTATCCATCGCCTGGGCGGCGGTTGAGCATCTTCACCAAAAGATTTGCTGTCGTGGTTTGTTCGCCACCCACTATCACGAATTGACGGCGCTGTCGGAAACGCTTCCGCGCCTTGTGAATATGTCGATGAAAGTGCGCGAGTGGAAAGGCGATGTGGTTTTCCTGCATGAAATTGGCGCCGGTGCGGCCGACCGGTCCTACGGTGTTGCGGTGGCCAAGCTTGCGGGATTGCCGGGCGCGGTTGTGAAGCGGGCGCAATCCCTTCTCGCCGAACTTGAAGCGCGCAACGACCAGACCGGCGTCGGCGCCTTGCCTTTGTTTGCGGCGGCGCCCGCAGCGTCGATGCCGTCGGCGCCCGATGAAGGCTCGCCGTTGCATGATGCGCTGCGCGATCTCGATCCTGACGCCATGGCGCCGCGCGAAGCGCTTGATGCGCTTTATCGCCTGAAATCCCTGCTGGGTGAGCATGAATAATAAGGCGGTGCCATGAACGCTCCAAAGCATAGCGGCGAGCGTGCAGGGTTCGATCCGGCGTCGTTTGCCGATGAGCTTGCGAGCGCCCGCGCCGATGAGCGCGCCGGGCGCGAGCATGGCGCGGTCGTAGCGCTCATGCGCCGCGCCGTGGTCGCTGCGCGCCTGGACGCCATGCAATACGCCGACCGGGGCGATCGTATCGCCGCGCGCCTTTCGCGCTCTATGGACGGGTTGATCCGCGCGCTTTTTATCAATGCGACGCCCGCAGGGGTAGAGCTTGCGGTATGCGCCGCCGGCGGTTTTGGTCGCGGTGAGCTTGCGTCCTTTTCCGATATCGATTTGTTGTTCCTGCATCGCCCCGGCGACGACGCAGCAATCAAGCCCGTGCTTGATTCTATTCTCTACCCGCTTTGGGACGCCGGGCTGAAGGTCGGGCATGGCGTGCATTCGCCAAAGAGCGCGTTGCAGCTTGTCAAGGAAGACATGATCGCCCGCACCGCATATCTCGATCTGCGGTATCTGTGCGGATCGAAACCGCTGTTTCAAACTTTCGATGACGGGTTTCGGAAATTCCGTAAGCGGACGGCGTCGCAATTCGTGGCGGCGAAACTTGCCGAGCAGGATGAGCGCCAGGCCGCCGCCGGATCGACGCGCTACCTTGCCGAACCTGATATCAAGGAAGGCAAGGGCGGTCTTCGCGACGTGCAGACCATTCGCTGGATCTATAAATATGTCTATGACGGCGCTATCGGGAAAAATGTCGAGATCGACAAGATCCTGGGGCCGCACAATGTTCGCGCATTGGTGAAGGGCGAGCGTTTCTTGTGGTCGGTGCGCGCGCATCTGCATGATCTGCGCGGCCGCGCCGATGAAAACCTTACCTTCGATATCCAGCCGGCGGTCGCCGAACGGCTTGGCTATGCCGACCGCAAAGACATGAGCGCGGCTGAACGCCTGATGCGCCATTACTTTGTAACCGCTGTTGAAACCGGGCGGCTGACGCGAATTTTATGCGCCCGCCTTGAAGAAGAAAGCACAAAACGCCTGCCGCGCCTGCCGGCGTTTCTGCCCAAAAAACTGCAAAGCGATGAGGCGCCCGGCAAGCCGAATATATGTATTCGCGGCGGGCGGCTCGATTTTGAGGACGCGTCGCATGCGCGCAAAACACCGCGTGATTTCTTCCGGTATTTTCGCGCCTTTTCAAAGCATCCGAAGATTGATTTCCATCCCGATGCTCTCGCCCTTATCGCAGAGCATGTCGCCGATGTGACGTCGGTTGTCCGTAAGGACGCGGTTGTGGCGGCGCTGTTTAAAGGCATTCTGGAAAACAGCGTAAGCCCGGTGCGCACCCTCCGCGTGATGACGGAAACAGGATTGCTCGGCAAATACATCCCGGCTTATGGCGACATTGTCGGGCGCATTCATTACGGTCTCTACCGACGCTATACGCTGGACGAGCAATTGCTGCGCGCCTTCACGGTTTACCATGAGGTTCGCGCCGGCAAGCTCGCCGAAGAACATCCGGTTTCGACCCGCGCCATCAAAATGGCGAAAAACCCCTATGTGTTTACCCTGGGGCTTTTCCTGCATGAGACCGCCTGGACGGTGGACGGGAAATCGCCGGTTGAATCGGAAAAACGCATCAAGACGATTGCACGCCGCCTTGGGCTTAGTGCGAAGGAGGCCGCGCTCGCCGCTTGGGGCGCAACCAACCATTTGCTGCTTGTGCGCACCGCAGAGCGGCGTAACCTGACCGAGGCGGAGACCATTGCCCGCTTCGCCGAGCAGGTCGGCACGGTCGAGCGCCTGAACATGATGGTGGTCCTGTCGACGTGCCATTTGCGGGTTGTCGGTCATCATTCATGGGATGAGGTTGTCCGCCGTCAGCTTACGGAGCTTTATGAGTTATCGCTCGCCTGGTTCGAGGGCGGGCGCACGGCGCTGACGGCGCGTCTTTTAAGGCGCGCGGCAAAGGCGCGGGAGGAGGCGCGAACCCGCCTTGCCGACTGGCCGGATACCGACAAGGAAACGTTTCTGTCGCAATTGACCGATGAAATGCTGCGCTGTGTCGATTCCGACATCATCGTGCGTTTCGCCTATCTCGCCCGCGCCGCCGCAGAGGATGAGGCCGATGCAGCGGTGACGGTTACGCCGCGGGACGGCGATCTTGAATGCATCGTGTACACCGACGATCGCGCGGGACTTCTCGCCGATATAGCCGGGGCTGTCGCCGATGCGGGCTTAAGCGTGCGCTCGGTGCAGGCGATGACCACGGCGGATGGCCGCGCCTTCGATATCTTTGCCGTGCAGTCCGCCGACGATACCCCGGCGGACGATCCGTCCCTTGCGCGGCGCCTGCATGAGGCGCTGTTAACGGCGGCGCGCGCGACGCCGAAAAAACAACCGAACCTGAAACGCCGGCTCGGGGACCGGCGCCAGATTTTTCATGTGCGGCCGGTCGTCCGCATGGAGAGGGACGCCTCGCGCGATGCGGTGGTGTTCGAAGCCGAGGGGCTCGACCGGCCGGGCCTTCTTTACGATATCGCCTCGGCGCTGGGCGATCTGAATGTTTCGATCGCCTCGGCCCATGTTGCGACCTATGGCGAGCGCGCGGTGGACGCCTTTTACCTGACCGACGCGGAGGGTGAAAAAATCACCAACACGCGCGTATTGGCGAAAATCGAGAAAGCCCTTTACCGGGCCCTTAATACTGGCGCCGCCGCATAAACCCCTTTATGCGGGCCTATTCGCGCCTTGCTTGGGCGCCACAGATACGTGATCCATGAGCGGCGGCATATTCAAATCGATGGCGACGGTAAGCGGCTTGACCATGGCAAGCCGCGTGCTTGGCTTTGTGCGCCAGATTTTGATCACGGGCGTGATCGGCGCCGGGGGCAATCCGGTCGCCGATGCGTTCTGGGCGGCGTTCAGATTGCCGAACATGTTCCGCCGCCTGTTTGCTGAGGGCGCGTTTCACGCCGCCTTCATTCCGATGTTTCAAGGGAAACAGGTCGATAGCGCCAATGGCGAGGCAAAGGCGTTTGCCGAAGACGTTCTTGCCGGACTGGTGTTCATTTTGACGCTGTTGACGGCGGCGGTTGAACTCGCCGCGCCGGCATTCGTTTATCTCATCGCATCCGGCTATAGCGACGACCCGGAAAAGTTTGCGCTGACGACGCTCTATACGCGCATCATGTTTCCCTATCTGATGATGATGTCGCTGGTCGGCCTGCTTGGCGGCGTTCTGAATTCCCTTGGCCGTTTTGCCGCGTCCGCCGGCGCACCGCTGGCTCTGAATATCTGTCTGATTATCGGCGTACTTCTTTATGCGGATGCCGAAACGGAAATCACCGGCATGGCTGCGGCCTGGGCCGTCTTCGCCGGCGGGCTGGTACAGCTTGGCGTCCTCTTATGGGGCGCGTGGCGTCAGGGCTTTCTGCTGAAATTGCGCATGCCGAAATTAACGCCGGAGCTGAAACGGCTGTTCGCTCTTGGCGCCCCCGGATTTATCAGCGCCGGCGCGGTGCAGATCAATCTTATTGTCGGCACGAATATCGCCAGCCAGCAACCGGGCGCCGTTTCCTGGCTGATGAACGCCGACCAGCTTTATCAATTGCCGCTGGCGGTGATTGGCATCGCGCTCGGCATCGTGTTGCTCCCCATGCTGTCGCGGCGGATCAAGGAGGGGGACGAAAAAGGCGCGGCGAATGCGCTTAATCGTGCAATCGAAACCTCTGCGCTTTTGTGTTTTCCGGCCGCGGTTGCGTTCATGATTATGGGTGGGCCGATCTGCGATGCGTTGTTCCGCGGCCTGGCGAGCGATGCGTTGTCCCTCTTCGGCGGGCGCAGCTCTGCATTCACGGCGCAAGATGTGGCGATGACCGGCGCGGCGCTCGCCATGTTCGGCGCGGGCCTGCCGGCGTTCGTGTGGCATAAGATATTTTCGCCGGCGTTCTTTGCGCGGGAAGACACAAGAACGCCGATGAACTACGCGCTAGTCTCAATCGCGGTGAATACTGTGCTGGCGCTCGCGCTGTTTCCATTCTTCGGGTTTTTGAGCGTCGCCTTCGCCACCGCCTTTGCCGCCTGGGTTCAGGTCGCGCTCCTTGCCCATCGGCTCTGGCGGCTTGAACATTTCCGCCCAAGCACCCGGCTGATCGGCCGGCTGGCGCGGATTTTGGCGGCGACCGCCGGGCTTGGCGGGTTTTTGTATTTCGCCCTCGGGTATACGGATCAAATCGCCGGGATACTCCTCGACCGGTCATGGCTGGCGGTGATCGCAATTTCACTCGCCGGGATGGGCGTTTATGGTCTCTTCGCCCTTGCGGTTGGCGCCGCGAAACTCTCCGACTACAAGACCCTCGCCGGTTGACGGCGGCCTCAGACGGAAAGACCAGCAGGATGACGAATTATAAAGGTCCGATGCGTGTGCTCTCGGGCATACAGACATCGGGCAATATGCATCTCGGCAATTATCTCGGCGCAATTCGTAAATTTGCGGCGATGCAGAACGAGTATGATTGTTTTTATTTTCTCGCCGACATGCACTCGATCACTGTCTGGCAGGAGCCCGAACAGTTACGCCGGCAGATCTTCCATATCGCCGCAGCCTATATTGCATCGGGTGTTGATCCGAACACGGCGACGATTTTTCCGCAGTCGAGCGTTCACGCCCATGCGGAGCTGGCGTGGATATTCAATTGCGTGGCGCGCCTTGGCTGGCTCGACCGCATGACCCAGTTCAAGGACAAGGCCGGCAAGGACAAGGAGCGCGCATCGGTCGGGCTTTATACCTATCCGGTGCTGCAGGCGGCGGATATCCTCGTTTACAAGGCGACCCATGTGCCGGTCGGCGAAGACCAGAAACAGCACCTTGAGCTGTCGCGCGATATCGCCGGCAAGTTCAATCACGACTTCAAGGTAGATGACTTCTTCCCGCTGCCCGAACCGCTGATAAAAGGGCCGGGCGCGCGCATCATGTCGCTGCGTGACGGTACGGCGAAAATGTCGAAATCGGACCCGTCGGAAAACGCCTGCATTTTCCTGAAGGACGACGCCGACACAATTGCGCGCAAAATTAAAAAGTCGAAGACCGACCCGGAGCCTTTGCCGTCTGAAAGGAAAGGTCTTGAGGGGCGCGCGGAAGCGGCCAATCTCGTCGGCATCTACGCCGCGCTTTCCGGCAAGTCCGAGGATGAGGTTCTGGCGGAATATGGCGGGCAGGGCTTTGGCGTTTTCAAACCGGCGCTGGCCGATCTTGTGGTTGAAAAGATCACGCCGATCGGGGGCGAACTGAACCGGCTTGAGGCTGATCCGGCATATCTTACTTCGGTGCTCGAAGCGGGCGCGGAAAAAGCGTCGGTCATCGCCGACGGGGTCGTTCGCGAAGTCAAGGAAATCATGGGGTTCGTCGTCTAGGCGGAACAGGCGGCCCCGCGGAAAATCACCGGATTTCCGCGCTGAAAATGGTTAAGCGTTTTTAAAATTTTAACCCCTGACCGCGTAGGCAAGAGGTTCGGCCCGGCGCGGTTTTCGCGTCGATGCAAGCGAATCGGCGCCTCATGATCGAACACGCCAAACCGACGAAAATGGCTGCCGCACCGAGCGCTGCGGCGCGCGAGCATGCGCTGATTTCGATTGTCGCTCCCTGTTTTAATGAATCCGAGACGGTCGATCTGTTCGCCGACGCCATCGACAATGTGCTTGAGGGCGCCGATTTCGACTGTGAGATTGTTTTTGTCGACGATGGCAGTCGTGACGACACGCGCGAAAGACTGACCCGGCTGGCGGAACGGCGCGAGGATGTGCGCGTTCTTATCCTGTCGCGCAATTTCGGCAAGGAAGCGGCGCTGACCGCCGGCGTCGATCATGCGCGCGGCGATGCGGTCATCGTCATGGATGTGGACCTTCAGGATCCGCCGGAACTCATCCGCGATTTCGTGCGCAAATGGCGCGACGGTTTCGACGTCGTCTATGCAGCGCGGGAGGATCGCCAGACTGACACGGCGGCCAAGCGCGCGACCGCGAGCTGGTTCTATCGCCTGTTCAACAAGATTTCCGACATCAAGATTCCGGAAAACGCCGGCGATTACCGGCTGATGGACCGCCGCGTGGTCGAGCATGTAAAATCCCTGCCGGAGCGGTCGCGCTTCATGAAGGGGCTGTTTGCCTGGGTCGGGTTTCGCTCCATCGGCATTTCCTATTCGCGGCCGGAACGGGCGGCGGGTGAGACAAAATTCAACTTCTGGAAGCTCTGGAATTTTGCGCTTGACGGTTTCACAAGCTTTTCAACGGCGCCGCTTCGCGTGTGGACCTATTTCGGCAGCATTGTCGCCTTTGTGTCGGCGCTCTATGCGCTCGTTATCGTCTTTCAGACCTTGATCTTCGGGGTCGACGTGCCGGGCTATGCGTCGCTGCTGGTCGTTATTCTGTTTTTCGGCAGTGTACAGATGATATCCGTG
This sequence comes from uncultured Parvularculaceae bacterium, assembly GCA_947259815.1. GTDB lineage: Bacteria > Pseudomonadota > Alphaproteobacteria > Caulobacterales > Parvularculaceae > Hyphococcus. Next base: position 2,119 of record CAMYNO010000180.1, on the reverse strand, counting down.
GGCATATTGGGCGAGTATATCGCAAGGCTTTTTGCGGAAGTGAAGCGCCGCCCGATCTATATCATCGACAAGGTGATTGGCGGGCCGCCAGAGGCGCCGGATGCGCCCGTAAATACCTGAAACTGTAACGCCCCACCGGTGATGAATTGCATTTGCTGCAATAGCCGGGCAAACAGTCCTTGCGAGCTGAGCGTATCGGGAGGGCGGGGTGAGAATTCTATTCGCGATTTTGGCGATTGCCTGTCTTGCGGGATGCGCGCAACAACCGCCGCCGCCTGCTGAAACCGTGCGCGTCGCCGCCTATAACGCTTTTCTGAACCGGCCGGTACAAGGCGGGTTGATCGCTGATCTTGAAACGCCGGATAATATTCAGGCGCAGAAAGTTGCGGAAATTATTCAGCGCGTGGCGCCCGATATCCTGCTCCTCAGCGAATTCGACTACGATGCAGACGGCGCGGCGTTACAGCTGTTTCAGGAAAATTATCTGGAAGTGAGCCAGAACGGCGCTGAACCAGCGGTTTATCCGTATACTTATATTGCGCCGTCAAACACCGGCATAGCCTCCGGGCATGATCTCGACCGCGACGGCGTTGTAAGCACCGATCCCGGCTCGCGCGAATATGGCGGCGACGCTTTCGGGTATGGTGCGTTTCCCGGCCAATATGCGTTTGCACTTTTGTCGAAATATCCAATCGACACTGACAATGTCAGGACGTTTCAGCAGTTTCTCTGGAAAGACATGCCGGGCGCGTTATTGCCCGACGACCCGGACACACCGGCGCCGGCGGACTGGTACAGCGCTGCGGCGCTTGACGTGTTCCGCCTTTCTTCCAAGAGCCATTGGGATGCGCCGGTTATCGTCGGCGATGCGCGCATTCATGTGCTGGCGAGCCATCCGACACCGCCGAGTTTCGATGGCGAGGAAGACCGCAACGGCAAGCGCAATCACGATGAAATTCGCCTCCTCGCCGATTACATCGCCGGCGCGGATTATCTGTATGACGATGCGGGCTTGCGTGGCGGGCTCGCCGCCGGGGAGCGCTTCGTTATCATGGGCGATCTGAACGCCGACCCGAACGATGCGGGCGCTGTGCCGGGCGCGATCGATCAATTGCTGTCATCGCCTTTCGTTGCCGCCGCGCCATTTCCGAAAAGCGCCGGCGGCGCCGCGCAAGCGGCCCTGCAAGGCGGCGCCAATGCGGCGCATCGGGGCGATCCGGCGGAGGACACCGCCGACTTCAGCGACGATCCCGAAACAGGCGTCGGCAATCTCCATCTCGATTACGTCCTGTTTTCGAATGCGGGCCTGCGCGATGGTGCGTCCGGCGTTTTCTGGCCGGGGCCGGACGATGAACATTACGATCTTGTGGGGCCGGGGTTTCCGGTTGAAAGTTCCGATCATCGCCTGGTCTGGCGCGATCTGGAGATAATCCCTTAGCGCCTGTTGCTGGCCAGATCGACCGCACATCCGGGGAACGACTTCAGGTCCGGTTCGACGTAACTGCGCCGCGCTTCGACGGAAAAGAGAAGTTCCGTTGAATAAAATTGCAGCGCGTAGTCCTTCGCCGCGAGCGGCGAGCCGAGCAGCGCCGTTGCTCGTGCATGAGCGGGCGCGCCTTCATGACGCCGGCAAAAATCGTCGATCACGCAGAGATAAAAGACGGTGATCGTGTGATGATAGCCTTCCGTATCGGAATTAACGCCGCCGACCGCTTCGTTATAGCTGCGGATCATATCCGGCATCAGGGTAAGGGCGCCTGTAAGTCCCGCTTCGTCGAGCAGCAACACTGCGGCGGTTAAATGGGCGCCGTGCGTCCACTCGTCCTTCGGCAGCGTGCGCGCCTTCAGCCCGGCGAGGATATGCGCGGCATGATCGGCGTTTAGTGAAGCGCCGGGATGGATGGGGGGATGGGGCATGGGCTAAATCTTAGCGCACTTAATCGGCTGCGGGCGCCATGCTTTAGTTCTTTGTTTTTCGCGTGTCTTTTTGAGCATAACCGGTTCCCACTTATGCGCGGCACGCTTTAGAACGTCGCTGAGAACAAGTCCTGGTCGGGGCCAAAGCCGGCGCGTTTCATCCCCTCGGAATTCCACGCGAAAGCGACTTCGCCCTCGCGCG
>CAMYNO010000179.1 GCA_947259815.1 uncultured Parvularculaceae bacterium | reverse complement strand
GACGCGGCGGACAAACCCGCCGGCGATATATTGAACAATGTCGACGCCGCCCTCCTCGCCGGCTCGCTCCATGTTCACAAGTTTCAGAGCCCGCTTGTTCATTTCGCCAGGAAAAACGCAGCGGCGCTCAACGCCATGCCATCGGCGTTCTTCGCGGTTTCCCTTTCCGCCCTGGGCGATCCGGAAGAGAAAGACGGCGCGGCGGAATGCGCCGAAGAGTTTACCGAAAAAACCGGCTGGAACCCGACAGTAACGGAACATATCGCCGGCGCCCTGCGTTTCACTCAATATGACTTCTTCAAAGCCTGGATCATGAAGCGCATAGCAAAAGAACACGGCATGGATGTCCGCAAGGGCGAAGACGTTGAATATACCGACTGGGCCGCGCTCGACGCCAGTTGCGACGCCTTTGCTCAAAAGGTGAAATAGCCTCGCCGATGCAGCCGGGATTTGGTGCGCCGCGCGCACCAAAATGGCGAACTTATCGTCATGGGCGCGAATGGCCTTATAGTGACGGCATGAATTTGTTGAATACGCATCCGCGCGTCCGGCCCGAAAAAGGCGCCCCGCTTTTCGCTGTTTTTCCCATGAAGCGGCGCGCGCCAGCGGTTGAATGCGCGGCGCAGACATGATTGCCTCGGAGAATATGGAACCCCAAAACGAGATGAAAACCTTCCGTCAGGCGCGCTATGGCGATACGCCGGTGCTTGTCTTTTGCGATCATGCGTCAAATGCGATGCCCCCGGCGCTGGAATGCCTTGGCCTGCCCGGCGACATGCTGACGACGCATATCGCCTGGGACATTGGCGCCGGCGCCGTCGCGGAAGCGATGGCGCGCCGCCTTGATGGGCGGTTCTTCGCCTGCGAGTTCTCACGGCTGATTATCGACCCGAACCGCGATGTCGCCTCGCACGACCTCATTCCCGCCGTCGCCGACCAAATCCCCGTGCCCGGCAATCAAATGCTGACGGAGGCCGATCGCGCCCGGCGCATTGCCGAGTTTCACGATCCCTATCACGCCGCCCTCGCCGCCACGATCGATGATCACGCCGGTCACGGCGATGCCGCACTCGCTATCTCGGTGCACAGCTTCACCAACCGGCTGATGGGCGCCGGCGAGGAACGGCCATGGGGCGCCGGACTGCTCTGGCGTGAAGATGAAGCCTCCGCCCGTTTCATCATCGACTGGCTAAGACGCAAGGCCGACTGGCCCATCGGCGATAATGAACCCTACGATGCGCGGTTGTTCAATTATTCCGTGGACCGCCATATCGGCCCGCACGGCATGCGTCATTTGACCTTCGAAGTCCGGCAGGATCTTATTGGCGATGCTGGCGGTGTTGAGGAAATTGCCGCCTTGCTGGCGCGAGGCGTTGGCGCATTGCTGAAAACGCAATAAGGTGTCTGTCACACCGGATGGGAGACTGAGCCGATGATCCCTGCCCTGACCCTCGGCGTCGAGGAGGAATATCTTCTCGTCGATCCCGAAACGCGCGATCTCGTGACCGAGCCCGCGCCGGAATTCATGTCGGACTGCAAGGACCGGCTGGGCGAACGCGTGACGCCGGAATTCCTGAAATGTCAGGTCGAGATCGGCACGCCGGTCTGCGCCGATATATCCGAAGCGCGCCATCATTTAACGGCCCTGCGCTCGGTCATTATCAATACGGCGGAAAAATACGGCATGAATGTCATGGCCGCGTCGACCCACCCATTCGCGCAATGGGGCCGGCAAATACACACCGCCGCGCCGCGATATGATCTGCTCGACAAGGATATGGGCGGCGCAATCCGCCGCATGCTGATTTGCGGGATGCATGTGCATGCAGGCATCGAGGACGAAGATTTGCGCATCGATATGATGAACCAGATGCGGTACTTCCTGCCGCATCTGCTGGCGCTGTCGACATCCTCGCCATTCTGGGGCGGGCACGACATGGAAATGCGCTGTTCCCGCCTCGGTATTTTCGACTCGATGCCGCGCACCGGCATACCCGACCGCTATGAGAGTTGGTCGGAATATGAACGAATGATCAGTAGGCTGATTAGTGCCGGCGTGATGGAGGACGCAACCAAACTGTGGTGGGACATGCGCCCGTCCGCGCGCTTCCCGACGGTGGAAATGCGCATCACCGATGTCTGCACGCGACTTGAAGACGCGCTTTGCATCGCTGCGTTTTACCAGTCACTGTTGCGGATGCTCGCGCGCATGCGCCAGAAAAACCTCCGATGGCGGATCTATCCGCGCATCCTGCTGGAGGAGAACCGCTGGCGCGCCCAACGCTTTGGCTGCACGAACTCCATGATCGATCTCGGCCGCGGCGAGTGCAATCCGTTCGCCTCCCTGATCGAGGAAATCATCGAAATGATAACCGAAGACGCAACCGCCCTTGGCTGTGTGAAGGAAGTTTTCCACGCCCGCACCATATTGAAGCGCGGGACCAGCGCCTGCCGCCAGCACGAAACCTTCGACAACGCCAGGAAAGAGGGCGCGGACGCCCCGGAAGCCTTCATTGCCGTCGTCGATATGCTGGTGCGCGAAACCGCCGCCGACCTGCCCGAGGCGACTTGAGCGAATTATCGCGTCCGGCCCCTTGCGTCGCCCGCCGCCCTTCGCTATATCCGCCGCTCGCCTTTTCCCAAGTTCGGAAAACGACGATCAATCAATGCGATACCGCATGATTGGACAAGTTGGCGCGGGATGGAGCAGTCCCGCCCGTCGGCGAAGGCCGACAAACCAATATCTGCCTTGGCCGGTTACGCCCTTGTGGCTCGACTGGTTTGAGAAGTTGGCGCGGGATGGAGCAGTCCGGTAGCTCGTCAGGCTCATAACCTGAAGGTCGTAGGTTCAAATCCTACTCCCGCACCCAACTTTTAACGACTACCGCCCTTGCTTCTTTTGCGCCGCCGGCGTCCTCGTTGTTCGCGCTTCGCGGCGCGCGAGAGGTCGGCAAGCAATCCTTCGCGCAGACCGCGATCGGCGACACGGATTTTTGCAACCGGCCAGTCGCGGGAAAGCGCATCAAGAATTGCACAACCACAGACAACAAGATCTGCGCGTTCAGGGCCGATGCACGGTTCGTTCGCGCGTTCTTCAAGGCTCATCGCTTTTAATCGGTTGGTCACGGTGAAAGCCTCGTCAAGCGAAAGCCACAATCCATCGACCTTGTTGCGTCGGTATCGCGACAATTCCAGATGTACGCCGGCGATCGACGTTACGGTGCCGGAGGTGCCGAGAAGATGCGCTTCCTGCGCGTGAAAGAAGTCACGCACGCCGGCCGGATCGCCAAACGCACCAAGCGCATCGGTAACTTCACTGACCGCACGTTGATAGGCGTCTTCGCTAAGCGCGCGGCCATTATATTTTTCCGCAAGATTGACGACGCCGAGCGGCAAGGACGTCCATGCCGCCAGTTCAAACCCGCCATCTCGCTTGCGTCGCATCCATGACAGCTCGGTCGATCCGCCGCCGATATCGAATATTAACGCCGCCTGCGCGAGAGGATCAATCAGCTCCGCGCATCCTTCCACCGCAAGGCGCGCTTCTTCCTCAGTGGAGATGATGTCGAACTCCAACCCGGTTTCGCTTTTGATACGGTCGATAAAGGAATTCCCATTGGCGGCGGAACGACATGCCTGCGTCGCGATAAGCCGTTGATGGGTTACGCCGCGTTGTTCGATCTTTTTTGCACAGACTTTCAGCGCGTCGATGGTTCTGTCCATCGCCTCTTCCGAAAGTGCGCCGGTTAAGGACAGCCCCTCGCCGAGGCGAACGATGCGTGAGAACGCATCGATGATCCGCAGTTTCTTGCCGTTCGGCGCCGCGATAAGGAGCCGACAGTTATTCGTACCCAGATCAAGTGCGGCAAAACGCAGACGTCGTCGCTGACGTCGTCGCTGTGGGTGTTCACTGCGACGCCGGCTCTTAACCTCCGCGTTATTTTTTTCTATTTCACCGGCGGCCTGGGCGCCAGCATCTTCCCCTGCGGTCACTAATTTTCGCGTCCTCGCTGGCGCCATCGGGTTGGCGGCTATTGCTGCGAGGATATGCGGCGCCAGCCGCCGCCGCAAGCGGCCGTTAAATTATCGCGAGAAAACAGCCGGAAAATAACGGGCCAG
>CAMYNO010000178.1 GCA_947259815.1 uncultured Parvularculaceae bacterium | reverse complement strand
GGCTTCGGTGAACCAGGCAAACCATTCCATGGGGCTTCTCCATATTTTTGAATTGTGGAGAAATTCTGACTGTATTGGCGGACGGTGTCTTATCGCCGCTGAAAATCTACGCGCATTTTTGAAAATGCGCAGTGTTTTTCAACTTTGCTCATTGGAATTCGCGGATAAGGCGGCGTTACGGAACTCGCTTGGCGTCGAACCGGTCGCTGATTTGAAGGCGCGATTGAAGGAGGCAAGCGACGCAAACCCTGAATCCATGGCGATGGTGAGGATTGGCGTTGCGGCCTTGTCCGGGTCGGCAAGCGTCGTCCGGGCGTCGATCATGCGGTAGCCATTGAGGAAGCTGCGGAAATTCCTGTGCCCCATGGATTTGTTAATGAGGGCGCGAAGCTGGTGCTCCGGCGCAGCCAGTCTTTCCGCGAGTGCGCCGATGGATAGCGCCGGGTCGAGATAGGCTTTTTCCTCGTCCATCGCCGCGTTCAATTTGCTGTGCAACGCGGCCTCTTTCGCGGTGAGGCTGGCTGTAGGTGTTGTCGGCGCCGTGCGTCGGGGCGCAAAGCCGATAACCGTCGCATCGAGGCGGAGCAGCCAGAAAACGCTCCAGACAACGACCGCCAGAAATGCTGCGAGTTGAACGATGTTTACCCCAAGCGGAGTGTAGAAATAATTGAAGACCCGTTCGCTGAAGAGGTCGAACAGAAATAATATTGAAATCGAAATGGCGATGAAAATCCGCGCGCTTCGGCGATCCTCCACAAGATCCGCGCCGCGCCCCTTGAAGGCGACGTAAACGATATGCGCGACCAGCCCTGTCGCCACGAAGCCGCGCGCAATCGCGGCCCATTCATGACGAACCTCGGTCATGGCGACGAAGTCGCGCATTACGAACAGGCCAAGACCCGTCCACAAGGCGGCGACGCCCCATTCGTGGACACCGAGCCTGAACTCATCGTCGAACAGCGACAGGCAGAACCACCAGATGAAAATCGCGGTGGAAGATCCAAGCGGCGCCAACGCATAGCGCCAGATCGGCGGCGGCGCGAAACTTTCCGTGGAAATGCTTGTCGCAAGGACTGCCGTCAGGCTGACGGAGAGCAAAAAACCGAAGCGCGCGGTTTTCACTTTCCATCCGTCGCGTGCGCAAAAGGCGGCGAGCATCAACAGTAACGTGACGCCGGCGACGCGTATGAATAATTCAAGAAATTCCATTTACCGCTGTGCGTGAAATTTGCGCTGCAATTGAACAGCTTTTGGCGCGATGCGCCAGTTCGCCTTCGGGTTTTGCGGCCAGGATTTTTGCCCTGCGTCTATGGCGGCTAAAGCGTAGCTGTGCCCGCCGATGAGGTTCAACGAACGGTCACTGTCAAATGCCTGTGAAGGTAGCTAGATATTTCCTCAAACCTTCGCTGAAAGCCGGGAAATAGAATGTCCGAAATCCGAAATTCCATTCTTGAATTAATAGGTGAGACCCCTTTGCTTGCCCTTGATAATCTTACAGAGGGATGTGACGGGCGCATTCTCGCCAAGGTGGAATATTTTAACCCTGGTTTTTCAAAAAAAGACCGGGTTGCCCTTGAAATAATCCTTGAAGCAGAGCGCGCGGGCGCGCTTTCCCGGGGGCAAACGGTCGTTGAACTGACGTCTGGAAATATGGGAACCGGTCTTGCGATCGTCTGTCGGCAACGCGGTTATCCGTTTGTCGCGGTAATGTCCAAGGGCAACTCAGAGGAACGCGCCCGCATGATGCGCGCCTTTGGCGCTGAAGTCGTTCTGGTTGAGCAATGCCCTGGATCCGAGGTTGGTCAGGTTAGCGGTGACGACCTTGCGCTTGTCGAAAAACGGGCGAGTGAGATTACAACAGAAAGAGACGCGTTTAGAGCGGACCAATTTCACCATGCCGGTAATATGCTTGCCCATTACCGCCATACGGGCCCCGAACTTTGGCGCCAGTCGAACGAGACGATATCCGGTTTCTGCGATTTTGTAGGGTCTGGCGGTTCGATAGCTGGCGTCGCAACTTATCTGAAAGAGCAGCGGGCAGACATCAAATGTTATGTCGTGGAGCCGGAGAACGCTGCGGTTCTTGGCGGCGAAACAGTTACCGACCCGCGTCACTCAATTCAAGGCGGTGGTTATGCAATGGCTGATCTGACTTTCCTTGAAAATGTCACCATTGATGGGTTTTTGAAAGTGAGCGACGCTGCTGCGCGAGAGGCGACGCGGCGCCTCGCAGAGAAAGAGGGAATTTTCGCAGGTTTTTCATCAGGGGCGAATGTTGCAGCTGCTATGGATTTGCTGAACGGGCCGATGCGAGGTGAAGTGATCGCTGTACTGATTTGCGATAGCGGATTAAAATATCTCTCTACTGATTTATGGCCTTGATGGCCGGTTATGAAGGCCGGGCCGTTTTCCTTCAAAACACGCTGGCGCCTAGCGATAAAAGACCGTCTCATTTCCGGTAAAGACCCAGGGGTCGTCAAGATCGATGCATCGCATGGCGTCGCCGCGCGCCTCGATCTTCAGCAAGGCCGGACCATCCTCCGGCGTGTCGCGCCGCACAAGCACAACGCCGTTTATCTGTGGGCCGACAAAATTTGTGCGCAGGCGTTCATAGCAATAGGTCTCGCCGTCACGCACAGCATCAAAGCTGGTGTTGATGCGCCCGTCGCCTTTTTCGAAGGAGAGAAAATCTTTCGCCGCGTCGGCGGCTTCCGCGTCCATCATCGGCGGCAGGGCGACCAGCGACGGCGTCAGAGAGGCAAGCCGGCCATGCAGGGCGAAGATCAGCCGGTCCGGATCAATCGCATCGGGGCTGAGGGCCACGGCGCTGACCTTTGTCGCTGCGGCGTTGTGAGCGGCATCGGTAAACCAGACGCCGCGCGCGGCGCCCGGTGCGTCGGC
>CAMYNO010000177.1 GCA_947259815.1 uncultured Parvularculaceae bacterium | reverse complement strand
CGAGCGCTAGAACAAGCGGCATCAGCGTTTCGGCGACAAAGCGTCCGCCGAACTTGCCGAAGCGACCTTCGGCGTCAGGGCCGGTGCGGTAGGAATTAAGTTGGGTCACGTTGTATCGCTTGCGTCGCGGGTTGGCTACCGCTTTGTCATAGCATCGTCCCGCGCGAATGCACCCTTGCGATTATTGCCGCGGGTCTGGCCTGTTTATTTCACTACCGGCGTCTCTTTCGGGTACCGAACGCTGAGTTCGACACGGGCGATCGCCTGCCAGTCGCGTGGATGGACCAGCCAGATGACGCCGGACGGCACTTCTTTCTCGCCATTCATCGTCGATGCGCCATAGAGCGGGGCGATGTTGGAGTGGCTTGAAAGTATGATGTTCTCGCCGGGGTTTGCGGCCAGTTCCGCTGCGACCTTGCGTTTCATCGCAGCAACGTCGCCGGCTTTCGTGCTGATTTGCGACGGGTGGGCCGCAACGGGCGCGCCGCCCGCCGCGAGCGCAGCAGTATCCCACGACCGGCACATTTCGCTCGTATAAGCCTTGAGTATGGGCGCGTCGTTCTGTTTCAGGATTTCACCGATCGCCCGCGCCTGAAAGAATCCCTCGGCGTCAAGGCCGCGCCCCGGTGCGAGACGGCATCCCTTGGCGAGGCCAACGGAAGCGGCTTGCCCATGGGGGGAATTCGCATGGCGCATGACGATCACATAGCCGCCCCGTTTCAGCGCTTCGAAGGCGACGGCATTGGCGGTTTTCGTCGGGCTCTGGATCGGCGCGGTGGTGCAGGCGGACATAAATGCTGCAACAAATGCTGCGCACAATAGCTGCAGCATTTTTTGAGTTCGGATCATTTTTTTGCAGCCTTTACAAACGCTTCTATCAATGCGTGGTCTTTTTTTCCGGGTGCGCTTTCCACGCCAGTCGAGACATCGACGCCTAAAAATGCTGCAGCGTTTTTCTGTGCAGCAATCGCGTCGGCGACATTGTCCGGCGTGAGCCCGCCGGCGACGAAATAGGGCGTCTCGCCTTTATACGACTGCAGCGCTGACCAGTCATACTTGATCCCGTGGCCGCCGGGACGCGCCGCGCCCGGCGGTGGTTTTGCGTCGAACAAGACAATATCGGCGGCGTCAAGGAACTCGTCAGCGGCAGCGACGTCATCGGCGTTTGTCACTGGCGACGCCTTGATGATATCGACCGCGAATTCAGCGCCCATTTCCGCGCAGCGCTCCGGGTCTTCATGGCCGTGAAACTGGAAATGGGTCAGGAAAGGCGCGACTTCCGAAAGCTCTTTCTCGCCGGCGTCGACGAACAGCCCTACCAGCTTCGGCAGCGCGAAGCCTTCGTCGAAACTGGTCTGTTTGAGATCGACGATAATATCTTCAGCGGCTTCCGCGGTGAGAAACCGTGGGCTCTTTCGAAAGAACACAAAGCCAAGGTAGTCCGCGCCACAGCGTGCAGCGGTGATCGCTGTTTCCAGATCGCGCACCCCACAGATTTTGACAGCGACGTCGCTCATATGGCGTGACAATCAGGCATCTTCGCTTTCAAGGAGTGGCGGTTCAACGGCGGGAACGCTCGCGCCGCTGTCATTTCGCGATGCTTCGCTTTCGCGCAATCGGGTTTCAAGCCGGGTGACCTCCTGGCGCAACTGTTTCACGAGCTTTCGATCTGCGCGCGCCTCAACCCGTTTGGGCCGGGCCGAAACCCAGGCGCCGGATGCGCCGGCGCCGAGCCCGATGAAAAGCATGACCATAAGCCATGTCCACAGCGGAAAGGCTGGCGTCGTCAGCGCGGGCGCTTCCGCATTAAAGGGATCAAGGCTCACGGCGACAAGTTGACGGTTGGCCACAAGAAAAAGCACCGCGATCACGAGCGTGGGTATCCAGAGCACGCGAAACAGCCATTTCTTCATGTCGTCCAGCATCTCATGAAACGGGCGGCATGTTCAATCGCAACGTGCGGCTAGCTTTCCGTCGGTCCGGACATGGCGTTTGTGGCGGCGTCGGAGAAGCGTCCATCATGGTTCATCCGGTCGCGCAGTTCCTTGCCGGCCTTGAAAAATGGCGTCCACTTTTCTTCGATACTCACGGCCTCGCCGGAGCGCGGATTGCGCCCGACCCGGGCTGGCCGGTGTTTGACGGAAAACGCCCCGAAGCCGCGCAGTTCAACGCGGTCGCCCCGCGCCAGCGAGTCAGAGATTTCGTCAAATACGATTGAAACAATTCGCTCGACATCGCGATGAAAAAGGTTCGGATTTTCGTCGGCGAGTTTTTGCACCAATTCAGATTTAATCATGAACGTCCCTAGGCCCCCATATCGTGCCGGTCGACTTCCCTGTTTGTTACGCCAACTATAGAAAAAATCTTGTTATTTGAAGTGGTTACACTGGCAAAGGAGCCATGCGGCGTCAAGGCGCTTCTCGCCTGCCCCGCCATTGGTTAGGACGACCCTATGACGCAGCGGCCGGAAGACGAGACGAGTTTTGGGTTTCGCACCGTGAAAGCGGGCGAGAAAGCCGGACTTGTGCGCGGCGTGTTCGATAGCGTCGCTGGCCGGTATGACGTGATGAACGACCTGATGTCGGGCGGCGTGCACCGGATATGGAAGTCGGTGATGCTCGACCGTCTGGCGCCGCAGCCGGGCCAATTGCTGATTGATGTCGCTGGCGGCACCGGCGATGTGGCGCGCGGATTTTTGCAGCGCGCAAATTCCAGGTCCCGTGGCGGTGTTCCGGCGCAGGCGGTCATTTGCGACATCAATTTCGAGATGCTTTGCGCCGGCCGCGATAGTGCGGGCGACGCGGACCCCTTGGGCGACCAGCTTGAGCGAATTTGCGGCGACGCAGAAATGCTGCCGCTCGCGGCGAATTCCCGCGACGCCTATACGATTGCATTCGGCATTCGCAATGTGACGGACATGGATGCGGCGCTTGGCGAGGCCTACCGGGTATTGAGGCCGGGCGGGCGATTTGCGTGCCTTGAATTTTCGCACCCGATCACAGACGGGCTTCAGAAAATCTACGACGCCTATTCCTTTAATGTGATCCCATGGCTCGGTGAAATGGTGGCGAATGATCGCGAGTCCTACCAGTATCTCGTTGAATCGATCCGACGTTTTCCGTCGCAGGATGCGTTCGCCGCGCGGATACGCGCTGCGGGATTTTCGCGGGTCGCCTATGAAAACCTGACAGGCGGCGTCGCCGCCCTGCATATGGGTTGGAAGATTTGAGACCGCGCCCATGATTGCCGCGCTTGCTGATTACGCCCGCCTGATGCGCGCCGGCTGGACGCTTACGCGCCACGATGCGCTCGTCCCGCGCGAGTTTGCCCATATGGCGCCCGGTTCGCTGCGCCTTTTTGGCGCCGTGACGCGCGTCGGTGCGCATGGCGCCGATTTAAGACCGGGCCAGCGTCTTGCCGCCGCGTTCGAAAAACTGGGCCCGGCCTATGTGAAGCTCGGCCAGTTCATGGCGACGCGGCCCGATATTATCGGGTTCGAACTGGCGGACGATCTCGCGCGCCTTCAGGACAAGATGCCCGCCTTCGCGCAATCCGCCGCAACAGCGGAGATTGAGCGAGCGTTCGGCAAACCGGTCGAGGATCTGTTCAAGGCGTTTTCCGGGCCCGTGGCGGCCGCATCCATTGCGCAAGCCCATCAGGCTATTTTGCATGATGGCCGCAAGGTCGCGGTAAAAATCCTCCGCCCACAGATTGAACGAAAAGCCGCTCGTGAGTTTCGGGCCTTCTCGCGCGCCGCGCGCATGCTTGAGCGCCTCTCCCGGACGGTGAGGCGGATGGAGCCGGCGAAATTCGTCGAAACTTTAAAAGCATCCGCCGCGATCGAGCTTGACCTGCGGATGGAAGCCGGCGCCGCCTCGGAACTGGCGGAGAATTTGACGGATGAAGCGCGGGTGCGGGTTCCCGACGTTATCTGGTCCCTCTCGGCGCGCCGCGTATTGACCGTTGAATGGATCGACGGCGTGCCCATGGCTGATCTCGCCGGCATTGATGCAAAAGGCGTTGACCGCAAAGCGCTGGCGAAGCTTGTCATCCGCGTGTTTTTAAGACAGGCGCTGAATATGGGTTTCTTTCACGCCGACATGCATCAGGGAAACATGATTATCGACGCCGACGGGCGTCTTGCGCTGATTGATTTCGGCATCATGGGTCGCCTTGATGAGACCGCGCGGCGAACATTTGCGGAAATCATCTACGGATTCATCACGCGCGATTACAAGCGCACGGCGGACGTTCATTTCCGTGCAGGCTATGTTTCCGACAGTCATTCGCGCGAAGCCTTTGCACAGGCGCTGCGTTCGGTCGGCGAACCTTTGCAGGGACGCAATGCGGCGCAGGTCGATATGTCCCGCGTGCTGCAACAACTGTTCGACGTGACCGCCATGTTCGACATGCATCTGCGCCCGGAACTCGTTCTGCTCCAGCGAACCATGGTGACGGTCGAAGGGGTCGCCCGTGTGCTCGATCCGGAAATCGATATGTGGGATGCGGCCAGCCCCGTCGTTCGCGCCTATGTGGAGGGGGCTGTCGGGCCGGCGGCGCAAATCGAACGGGCCCGTGACACAGCCCGCCGGGCGATGGAGATTGTGCCGGAATTGCCGGCCTTCGTGGACGATGTCGGCCGCGCGGCCCGGATTGTTGCGGCGGAGGGCGTTCGTAAGGAGCGCCCGGGCGGCAATGGCCGGCTCGCCTGGTTTGTCGCCGCAATAGCGGCCTTGGTCGCGCTGTTGGCGTTGATGCGGTAATGCTTTCGACCAAGGTGACTTTCGCGCTTGGCGCGCCTATTTAGAGCTTATGACCGAAGAGCCCAAACGTATCCTGTTAATCATTGGCGGCGGTGTTGCCGCCTATAAAAGTCTTGAGCTGATCCGCGAGCTGCGCCGCCGTGATATTCGCACGCGCGTAATTCTCACCAAAGCCGGTGCGGAGTTTATAACCGCGCTGTCGGCGTCAAGCCTTTCCGGCGATAAGTGCTATACGGAGCTTTTCGATCTCACCGACGAGGCCGAGATGGGCCATATCGAATTGTCGCGCTCGGCGGACCTCGTGGTTGTTGCGCCGGCGACCGCTGACCTTCTGGCGAAAGCGTCCAGCGGGCAGGCGAACGATCTTGCCTCCACCACGCTGATGGCGACCGACAAGCCTGTCCTGTTCGCGCCGGCCATGAATGTGCGCATGTGGGAACACCCGGCGACGCAGCGCACTGTCGAACAGGTAAAGGCGGACGGCGCGATGATTGTCGGGCCGGGCGCTGGCGAGATGGCCTGCGGCGAATATGGCCCCGGCCGCATGGCGGAACCGCTTGAAATCGCTGACGCTGTCGAAGCGCATTTCGCCAAGAACGCCGTCGGATTGCTGACGGGCAAGCGCATTCTGGTGACCGCCGGGCCGACTTACGAATCGCTCGATCCGGTGCGCTATATCGCCAACCGCTCCTCCGGAAAGCAAGGGTACGCCATCGCCGCAGCGCTCAGAAATCTTGGGGCTGACGTTTTTCTTGTTACCGGCCCGACCAGTATTCCCATGCCAAAGGGGGTTGAACTCTTCCGTGTGGAAACGGCCCGGCAGATGATGGAAGCGAGCGAGAACGCATTGCCGGTTGACTGCGCGGTCTGTTGCGCCGCTGTCGCCGATTATCGCCCGTCGATTGAATCAGAGCACAAGATCAAGAAGGAGCGCGGCGGCCTCACCTCTATTCCCGTCGCCGAAAATCCGGACATCCTCAAAACCATTTCGCAAATGAAAGAGGGGCGCCCGCGCCTTGTGGTCGGTTTTGCGGCGGAAACCGATGACGTCCTCACCCATGCGGAAGTGAAACGCAAACGCAAGGGATGCGACTGGATGGTCGCCAACGACGTCTCGCCGGGCGAGCATTGCGCCATGGGCGGCGAGCGCAACACGATTTATCTGATTACGGATGATGGCGAGGAAGCCTGGCCGGAAATGCCGAAAGATGAGGTTGCGCGAAAGCTTGCCGCGCGGATCGCAAAGGCGATCGCCGGCCCGACGCTTGTGAAGGCTGCTGAATAGATGAGCGGGCTTTCCTGGCGCATCGCCGAGGGAGCGGATCTGGCGGCGATTTCCGGGTTGCAAAAACGCTCGATTGAGGAATTGCAAAAGCCGTATCTGACGCCTGCGCAGATTGAGTCTTCGAAAAAAACCATGGGCCTTGACACGCAACTCATCGAGGACCGCACCTATTTCATGATCGAGGCTGACGGCGCGGAAGGCCGGGCTTTTGCCGGATGCGGCGGCTGGGGCCGGCGCGCGACGCTTTTCGGCGGCAGTCACTCGGCGGGGCGGTCCGACGCGTTTCTCGATCCGGAAAAAGAGCCGGCGCGCATTCGCGCCATGTATGCAAATCCGGACTTTGCCCGACGCGGCGTCGGCAAGCTTCTGCTTGCTTTGGGAGAGCTTGCGGCGTCGGAGGAAGGGTTCTCGCATATGACCCTCGGCGCGACGCTCGCCGGCATGCCGCTTTATGAGGCTGCGGGGTTCAAGGAAGTCTCGCGGGTCGATGACGCCGCCGGCGACGGCTTCAACGTTCCCGTCATCACGATGGAAAAGCCTATCGACCGCGACCATGCGGTGCGTGTGATCGGGGATGCAACGGGCGAACCTCAGGCGAGAATCATCGAGCGTCTCGCTGCCGCGCGTTCACGGTAACGAGCGGCCCGGCGCCCAGTCCGCCGGCGCCATTTCGAATTTATCGAATTCAAAACCGGGGGAGACCGTGCAGCCGACAAGAGTCCAGTCGCCAGTGCTCTCAGCCGATTGCCATGCAGAGGGCGGGACGACGATCTGCGGTCGTTCGCCCGCCGCGATATCGGGGCCGAGCGTCAATTTATCCGTATTCTGACCGTCTGCTGAAATCGAAAGCGCCAGCGGCGCGCCGGCGTAAAAGTGCCATATCTCCGCTGAATCGATGCGGTGCCAGTGGGAACGCTGGCCGGTTTCGAGAAGATAATAGATCGCGGTGCCGGCGGCGCGTTCGCCATCCGTGGTCGCCGCCCGCCATGTTTCGGCGTACCAGCCGCCTTCGGGGTGGGGCTGAAGCCCCAGTGCTTCGATGATGTTGGCGGCGCGCACCTTATTCGTGGGGCATGTCCGGCACGGCGACAACGTGGAAGCCTGCATCGACATGGAGAACTTCACCGGCGCAGGATTTGCCGATATCGGAAAGCAGATAGAGCGCGGCGCCGGCGACCCCTTCCATGGTGGTGTCTTCTTTCAGGAGCGACCAGTCCTTGCCCGTCGTCATAAGCTGGCGCCCGCCGGTGATGCCGGCCATGGCGAGGGTTTTCATCGGCCCGGCGGAGATCGCATTGACGCGAATGCCCTTGGGGCCAAGATCGCGGGCGATGTAACGCATGGACGCTTCAAGCGCGGCTTTGGCGACGCCCATGACGTTGTAGTTCGGCACGATGCGCTCAGAACCGAGATAGGTGAGCGTAATCATCGTGCCGCCGTCGGGCATCAGTTCGGCCGAGCGGCGCGCCGCATCGACGAATGAGAACGCCGAGACGTCCATCGTATCTTTAAAATTCTGCCGCGTCGTGTTCTTGACGAAGGAGCCTTTCAGCGCCTCCTTGTCGGTGAAAGCGATGGCGTGGACGAGAAAATCTATCTTGCCCCATTTGTCCTTGATCGCCGCGAAGGCCTTGTCCATGTCGTCGTCGCTCATGACGTCGGCTTCGACGAGAAAATCAACGCCGATGGTTTCGGCAAGGCCGCGCACGCGGCTTTCCATGGCCGGAATATAGGAAAGACAAAGCTCCGCCCCTTGCGCGTTAAGCTGCTGGGCGATGCCCCAGGCAATTGAGTTCTTGTTTGCGACGCCCATGACGACGCCGCGCTTGCCTTTCATTAAGTCGCCCGTTGGGAAGGGAACCTCTCCGCCCATAATCTTAAATCCTTTGCGGTAATCGCCTGAACTAGGCGCGTGCAATAACAAGCATGACGGCCACGAAATAGGCCAGCCAGATCAGCGCGTAAATGCCGTATCGGGTGGCCGGCGCCATTTCGCGCACATTTTTCATGATCAGGCGGAACCACCACAGGCCGAGGGTCGCAACCGCCGCCGCGGCGATGCCCGCGCCAAGTTGTTCCTCGCTCATGCGCCTTAAACCCGTGCGACAGCAAGGCAGCCATTGGTGCCGCCAAAGCCGAAACTGTTGGTGAGGAAGCAATCGACCCTGGCGTTGTCGACGCGCTCGCGAATGATGGGGAGGTCTTCGAACTCCGGATCGACAGCGTCGATATGCGCGGACGCGGCAAGGAATTTGTCGCGCATCATGATCAGCCCATAGATCAATTCCTGGGCGCCGACGGCACCGAGGGAATGACCGGTCAGGGATTTGGTCGATGAAAAGGGCGGGATCTCGGACCCGAAGACTTCTCTTATCGCCTGGGTTTCTTTCTGGTCGCCAACGGGCGTCGATGTGCCATGCGGGTTTACGTAATCAATCGGCTGGCGCACGGTTTCCAGCGCTCCGCGCATGCATCGCACAGCGCCCTCGCCGGATAGCTGGACCATGTCGTACCCGTCGGAATTGGCGAAATAGCCGACAATCTCACCAAGGATATTGGCGCCGCGTTTCTTTGCGCGCTCATATTCTTCAAGGATGACAACGCCGGCGCCCCCGGCGATGACAAAGCCGTCGCGGTCCTTGTCATAAGCGCGGCTTGCGCGTGAAGGGTCGTCATTATGCTTCGTCGACATGGCGCCCATCGCGTCGAAGAGATTTGCAAGGGTCCAGTCGCATTCCTCGCCGCCGCCGGCAAACACAATATCCTGCTTGCCCATCATGATCTGTTCGGCGGCTGCGCCGATGCAGTGAACCGATGTGGCGCATGCGGATGAAATCGAATAATTGACGCCGAGAATTTTATAGGGAACCGCAAGTGTCGCCGAATTGGTTGACGACATCGCTTTTGGCACGGCGGTTGGGCCAATTCGCTTCGGGCTTTTGTTCTTGCGCGTAAGATCCGCCGCCTCGACGATGACCCGCGTTGAAGGGCCGCCGGAGCCCATGATGACGCCGGTCATGGGGTGGCTGATTTCATCTTCGCCCAACCCTGCCTGGGCCAGCGCTTCTTCCATGGCGATATAATTCCAGGCCGCGCCTTCGCCCATGAAGCGGCGCGTGCGCCGGTCCAGCACTTCTTCCACGTCCATCTTGGGCCGGGCCCAGACTTCGCACTTGAAACCAAGCTCGGCGAAATCCTTTGAATGGGTAATCCCGGATTTGAGGTTCTTGAGCGAATCCGCAACTTCTTCGACATCGTTGCCGATCGAAGAGACTACCCCCATGCCGGTAATAACCACTCGCCGCATAAGCGCTTTTCCTCCCGGAAAATGTTCCGATACTCTATATGTCTAGACCCGCATCGAGCTGCTCGCGAGAGAATAAACCGACTCGCAGGCCCTTTGCGTGATATATTTCCTTGCCGTCGACGCTGACGATCCCGTCGGCAACGCCCAGTATCATCGGTCGGCGCATCATACGCCGGACATTGATTAAATAGGTAACGCGTTTGGCGCCGGGAACGACTGTCCCGGAAAATTTTACTTCATTCGCGCCCAGCGCTCGACCATGCCCCGGATTGCCGGACCAGGTGAGAAAGAATCCGACCAGCTGCCATAAGGCGTCCAGTCCGAGACATCCGGGCATGACCGGGTCGCCGGGAAAATGACAGTCAAAAAACCAGAGGTCAGGATTGATATCGAGTTCCGCCTCGACGCATCCTTTATCGTAAGAGCCGCCGTCCTCGGTGATCCGTGTAATCCGGTCGAACATCAGCATTTGCGGCACGGGCAACTGCGCTGTGCCCGGCCCTGCGAAACCGTGATATCCGCACTCCAACAACTCTTCGCGATTGTAGTCGTTCTTTTTTTCCACCATGAACCCGCGTCGCGTTAACGTTGCGCGTTGGTAACGAGGCGGCCTCGCGCGGTCAATTGCCGGCGACAGGACGCGCCGGTCAGGAACGCTCCATTGGTGCGGCGCCCCAAAAGCCCTCGCCCGGCGCCCAACCGCGTACACCGGGCGCGGTTATTTTTACCCAGCCGTTTCGGGTTTTTTCGATGCGGGCGACAACGCCTTGGCCCAATCGCGCTTTTTGCGCTGCACCATGGCTGGGCCGTGTTCGGATAATCAGCCCGTCCTCGATGACGATACCGGTTTTGGCGCCGGACAATTTTGTGCGGTGGATCCAGCACTGATCGCCTTCCAGATCGCGGATCTTGCGCCAGTGATCGCGCGTTTCGGCGACAATCATCACCGGCAGGCCCTGACGTTGATAGGTAAGGCGAACCGGATGGGAAAAGGTCGGCCCGGTCCGGCAAAAAGTCTTTTCCGCCTTGAGCGAGACAAAACGCGGCACCGGCAATCCCGATGGCGTATCCAGCCTGACTTCGGGCAAAGGCCGCGCTGACGCTTGCGGATCGGCCGCCAGCGCAGTCATATTGAGTGCGGCGGCGACTGCGCCAATAAAGGCAAGAAGGCGTTGCGCGGATCTGGCGCTAGCGTGTGGGAAAATATTGGTCATGAATAGTCGAAGACGCCAATGAATATGAATAACCTGTTACACCATCACAGAGGCGTTAACGCCCGGTTAACCAACGCTGTCATTGCGGCGGATATGGGTTTTGCGATGCGCAAAAGGGAGACCGCGAAATGACCGGCGCTGTCAAGGTTGCCGTCACGCGACGCTTGCCCGAGCAGGTTGAAAAACGCCTGGCGGCGCTCTTTGAGACAACGCTGTACGAAGACGACAAGCCGTTGTCGCGAGAGGCGCTGATTGAGCGTGCGCAGGATGTGGATGTTCTTGCCGCGACTCTCGGCGACAAGCTGGACGCAGCGTTCTTTGACGCCGTTGGCGACCGGTTGAAACTGGTGGCGAATTTTGGCGCGGGCGTCGATCACATAGATGTCGCTGCGGCGAACGCCCGCGACATTACAGTCACCAATACGCCGTCCGTATTGGCTGAGGATGCAGCGGACATGGCGATGGCGTTAATCCTCGCCGTGCCACGCCGGCTGGTTGAAGGCGTTGCCGCCTTACGTGAGGGCAAGTTCGAGGGCTGGTCGCCAACATGGATGCTGGGCCGCAGGGTGCGCGGCAAGAAGCTCGGTATTATTGGCCTCGGCCGGGTCGGGGAAGCGATTGCCCGGCGCGCGCGCGCATTCGGCCTTTCCATTCACTATCACAACCGCAAGCCGATTAATCCGCATATTGAAGAACAGCTTGATGCGACCTACTGGGAAAGTCTCGACCAGATGCTTGCCCATGTGGACATTGTTTCAGTGAACTGTCCGCACACGCCGGCGACATTCCATTTGTTGTCCCGCCGCCGTCTGGAACTCATGCAGCCGCATGCGCATCTGGTGAACATCTCGCGCGGGGAGATCGTCGACGAAGCCGCCCTTGCCGAGCTGATTGAGACGGGACGTCTCGCCGGCGCGGGGCTCGATGTCTATGAGCGCGGCGGGCCGAATGAAAAACTCCTGTCGCTCTCCAATGTCGTCCTGTTGCCGCATATGGCGTCAGCGACAGTCGAGAGCCGCCTCGAAATGGGCGAGCGGGTTATCATTAACATCAAGATGTTTGCCGACGGCCATAAACCGCCTGATCGCGTGATCCTCGGCCTCGACAGCGAAGCGTAAGCGTTTTTCACGAAGCGGTAAGTTTGCCTTACGAAAAATCAATTCTCGGACGCGTCGCCGATGCAAACGGGTCACACAAAGTCACGAGCGCGCGACACGACTAATAATTTAGTTGAATTGCAAGTCGGCAAGCGCACATTCCCCTCGATTTTAACAGCGCCCCGTGGGTTTCGCGGCGCGCTTTCGGGATGGGTGTTGTGCGTACAGTTCTGGCGTCAATCGCGTTAACGGTATTTGCGACGGCGGCGTTGGCGGAATCCGCTGCACCGCTCGGTCTTTATTCGCTCAAGTCGGCAGGACCGGTTGCGGCTGTGCAGACGACATTTGCCGCGGAGCCGGGACAGGCTGTGCGGATCACCATCTACAGCAACGAAGATGATTTTCTGGAAACGCCTTACGCCAAGCGCGAAGGCCGGATCAATGAAAACGGTCTGGCGGTCGTTCCGCTTCCCGATCTTGAGCCGGGCGAATATTCGCTTGCGGCCTATCTCGATGAAAATGGCGACGGCAAGCTGAATCGCGGCAAGATCTTAGGCTTTCCGAAAGAGCCGGTCGCGTTCTCCAATGGCGTAAAGCCAACACTCGGCAAACCAAGCTTTAAAGAGACGAAAGTCTCGGTCAACGCCGACAGCGTCGTTGTGATTACCCTCGACGATTAGAGCCTGTCGCGGATCAGTTGGGTCACACGTCTTCATCCTGAGGAAAGTTTTTCCTTTGCCCTTCGAGACGAGCCTTTGGCTCCCTCAGGGCGAGGGAAAAATTTTGTCTCGAAGGATGGATGGCGTGAAACACCTCATCAAGACTCCACTTAAGCTTCAGGCGGGTAAGTCGCGCATCGCTTACTTTTCAAGCGCGGGCGCAGTCCGGGCAGGACGGGTCCGCACGTAAGGCGACTTTGCGAAATGTTGCGTCTATGCCGTCGTAAAAAAGCACATGGCCGGCAAGGCTCTCGCCGAGAGCAAGGATCTCTTTCAGGACTTCCATGGCGGCGAGCGTGCCGATCACGCCGGTGACGGCGCCCATGACGCCTTCCTCAGCGCAGTTTACCTGTGCATCCTGCGGCGGTTCTTCCGGCACAAAACACCGATAGCAGGGAAGAACGCCCGGCGCCGCAAAAGGCTTGTATGTCGTCAACTGGCCTTCGAACCGTCCCACGGCAGCGGAGACAAGCGCTTTTCCGGCGCTGATACAGGCCTTGTTCAGAACATATCTGGTTTTGAAATTATCGACCCCTTCAACCACGAGATCGTAATCGCCTATGATTGCCGCCGCATTGCTATCGTCGATCCGCGTTGAGTGTCAATGCACCTGCGTATGCGGGTTCAGTGCGCCTACGAACGCGCCAAGACCGAGGCGGCCGCCGCGTT
>CAMYNO010000176.1 GCA_947259815.1 uncultured Parvularculaceae bacterium | reverse complement strand
CTTCGTTGACTCATCAAGGATGCCAACCGCGCCGAAATCGCTGAATAGCGCCGCGCGAATACCGTACTCATCCGGCAACGGCAACGGAATAAGGATCTCCGCCGTGCCGATAGCATAGGCTTTCGCGCCGATCGCCTGGCTGAACAGATTCTCGTCACTATCGCGTTGGGCGACACGACCCAGTGAGGGGTTATTAGCATCAATGAACGTGCTTGAGCGAATGTAACGGGGCCCGACGCCGGCAACTTCAAAGCCCCGGAATGAGGATGCGCCTTCAAAGAACCGGTCGGAAAGGCGCACATCATCGCCGCCATAACCTTCGATATATCCCGCCCGGCCTTTAAGAGCGCCGACAAGTCCAAATAACAAAGGACGATACGCAGCGCCGGTCACTTCACCCTGATAGTAATTGACGTCGCCGCCAAGACCAGCAAAGCGCAACGAGGCGCCAGCACGCCAGCCGCGGCTCGGCTTGACCGGATCGTCACGCGTATCGAAATTCAGCGAAACGCCAATGAGCGAGGTCAGGAAATTACCGCGCGACTGACAGGTAGGGTCGAGAGCCAGCTGTACATAATCGCATTGTTGGGCGACAAGATCGACGCGTTGAACGTCGTTTTCATCAAGATCCGGAATAAAAATCGGATCTCCATTTGCATCCAGGACAAGGTTGCCCTCATCATCGCGTTGCGGCGTTGTCGCCGGCGTGGCCGTGAAGGACGCATCCGGTATGAGGAGCGTCGCCGGATCAATCGCGCCGGAAATACGCTGCGTATTTACGATATCGACCTCAACATCGTCCTTGCTCAGCAAATACGAAATGCCGCCGCGACCATATTCAGACAGGAAGAACCCTGCATTAAGCCCGAAACCAATCCGGTTACGGACGAACCCGGCTTCGCGGAAATTAGTGCGCTGGTTAAACGCTGACGCACCGGCGCTCAAGTTTCGACCAAGAAAGTAAGGCTGTGTGAATTGCAGATCGACAAGGCGCGTGCGCGAGCTTGCCTGAACGCGGAAGGTCAACGCCTGACCGCGCCCCATCAGGTTGCGTTCCTGTATTGAGAAATCGAGAATAAAATTGTCCGTCGACGACACGCCGACGCCAACCGAGAACGATCCGGTAGATTGTTCCTGAACGTTTACGTCCAGCTCCGTACGGTCCGGCGCCGAGCCGGGCTTTTCTTCGATCTCGACTTCGCTGAAGAACTGAAGCGACCGGATACGCGCGCGCGAACGATCAACGAGAACGCGGTTGAACGGGTCGCCCTCGGCAATGCGGACTTCGCGGCGAATAACCTTGTCGAGCGTGCGGGTGTTGCCCTTGATATTGATACGCTCAACGTAAACCCGCGGGCCTTCATTGACCTGGAACGTAATGTCGATGGTCTTGCTGTCTTCAAAGCGCTGAAGCTGCGGATTGACGTCAACAAACGCGTAGCCGGTCGCGCCAGTGGCGAACGTGATCGCCTCCGTCGCTTTTTCCAGCTTTTCAGAGTTGAACGTCGCGCCCTCACGGATTGGCACAAAACGCTTAAGCGTGTCGCCGTCGAGCTTGGCGAGTGTCGTTTTTACGCGCACTTCGCCGACTGTGTATTGCGGCCCCTCATCGACAGTAAAGGTGATGAAAAAGTCCTGCCGGTCCGGCGTCAGCTCGGCCACGGCGGAGACAACCTGGAAGTCCGCATAGCCCTGCTTGCCGTAATGCTGGCGCAGAAGCTCACGCTCATATTCGAGGCGGTCAGGATCGTAATTGTCGTTCGACGAGAAGAACCGCCACCAGCGCGATTCCTTGGTCAGGATGACGCCGCGCAATTCGCTGTCCGTGAAAATATCATTGCCGACAAAATTGACCTTCGCGATGCCGGTTTTCGGGCCTTCATCAATTTCAAAAATGACGTCGATCCGGTTCTGGTCGAGCGGCGTAACCTTGGGCGTCACTTGCGCGGCAAAGCGTCCCTTTGCGCGATACAACTCGATGATGCGCTGCGTGTCCGCCTGAACCTTCGCGCGGGTATAGATCGAGCGCGCCGTAAGCTGGACTTCCTCGGTGATCTTGTCGTCCTTGACCCGCTTGTTGCCCTCGTAAATCACGCGGTTGACGATCGGGTTTTCCTTGACCGCGATCAGCAATACGCCGTTCGGCTGCATCTCCAGCGAGACGTCTGAAAAGAGGCCGGTATTGAACAGCGTCTTCAGCGACAGATCGAGAAGTTCGGGATCAGCCGGCATGCCCGCCTGTAGCGGCAGGTACGAACCGACCGTTTCAGGCTCGATGCGCTGATTGCCGGAGATCGACACGCCCTGAATGATCGGCGCTTCCTGGCTGTGTAAGACAACGCCCTCAGGGGCCTGCGGCCCTTCTTGCGCATTGGCGAAACCAACAAACCCCGCCAACGCAACGGCGGCGATAGTAATGCGGCGGAATGCCCCCCCGGACAAAAAGAAACTCATTCGGACGCCCTAGCTGATAGATGAAATCAGATTATTGATGTCGTTCCACGTGACGAAAATCATGAGCGACGCCAACAGGACGATGCCCACTCTGAAACCGATCGCCTGCGCCTGCGGCCCCAATGGCTTACCGACGACTGCTTCGTAGGCGTAATACACAAGATGGCCGCCGTCGAGAACCGGGACAGGCAAAAGATTAAGAAAACCGATTGAAACCGATACAACCGCTGCGAGTGAGACGAAGTCGAAGAGTGAGACCTTCAGCATCGTCCAGAAGCCGGGCGGTTCGCTATAAGAGGAAGAGTCGAAGCCGGACATCGCTGATTGTCCAGCATATTGTGCCATTTTGATCGGTCCGCCGAGCTGGCGCGCATCCTCTTGGCCCGTAATAACCCGCCCGAGAAACCGCACCGTGACTGACAGAACCCGCCACAATTCGTGAACGCCCTGGCCCGCAGCCGCCATAAATCCATATTTATGGAAGGTCACCGCATTGGGATCAGGGCGTACGCCGATTTGCCAGACGTCAATCGCATTGCCGTAGCGGTCTTGTGATTCGACGCGGCGCGGCGCCACGACCAGGCGCGAAGCCTCGCCATCGCGTTCAATCTCCATATCGAGATCGCCGCCGCCGCTGAGCAAAACGATGTCATAAATGGGATTGAAGCTTTCCAGCGTTCGCCCGTTTATCGAAAGAATCCTGTCGCCGGGCTGTAGTCCCGCTTCCGCCGCCGCTGTCTTTTCCGCCACGTCGCCGACAATCGCGTCCAGCTCATAGCGGCCGACCATCATGAAAATGCCGGTAAATATTGCGACT
>CAMYNO010000175.1 GCA_947259815.1 uncultured Parvularculaceae bacterium | reverse complement strand
GTTTGAGCCTTTGGCGCGCTCCTGGGCATGAAACGCGTCGAGGTATAGCGCCTCGGCGTCGCGCAGGCGGCCCATCTTTGTATAAAGGGGGCCAAGCAGTAATGTTAGCTGCACGGTGTCCTGATGATCGCCGCCGCGAATCCGCTTGCGGGCTTCATATGCTGTCGCGAGCAAACCGGCGGCGGCATATTCGCCGCCTTCTCGCATGCCGTAAAATCCGCCGAGACCGGCTAATTGGGTTGCGCTCGCAAGAATATGTTCCGGGGTGGCGCCATTTATTTCGCCAGGCTCCGCATGATTGACAACGCGCAAAAACGCGTCCGCAGCATTCTCGAGTTTTTCTGCATGTAATCTGGCAATCGCATCGACACCGGCATCGTCAGGCAAAGCCGCCGCATCGCCGGCGAGATCAAGAAACGACGTATAAATCGCAGCAGCTTTTTCCAGCTCGCCGTCGTTGAGATAGGCGCGCGCCAGACGGTCCTCATAATCAATACGCTCAACCGCTGAAAGTTCCTGACCCCACTCTGTTGTCAGCGCATCCAATAAAAGGCCGGCGGTGCGTGCATAATTCCTGCGGGCGGTTTGCGCTTGAGAAACCGCCGCCTTCATCGGAGCAACGTCGTTTTCTGACGCCCCCTGACTTAAGGCCAGAGAAATAGCGCGTTCGCCATGGCCCGCGGCGCGGCGAGGCGCGCCTAATTCAACAAGCGTATGAAACCGATCCGCCGCTGCGTCGGCGTCTGTTCTCAACGCAAAATCAAAATAGGCCGAAAAGGCCATTGCGAGCAGCAAAAATGCGCCCGAAAACATGACCGGCGAACGCAACCTGATTGCGGGCACCCATCCCCTCCGACAGTTCAAACCCCAAAAGAAGAGGCACCTTAACACTGCGATTAACCAGATGCGAGCCTTGACGGGGGATTTTGAAGGCCTGATGTCGTACTCAAAAGCAGCTTATGGGCCGATTTTGGCCGGACTCATGGAAATGGAGCGAATGTTGTGGCGACAGGATCAGGCCGACGCCGAATTTATCTTATGCGCCACGGCCATGTCGATTACTTCGATCCCAAACTGACAGATCCGCGCGCCGCTCACCTGACCGATACAGGGCGCGAGCAGGCAAACGCGGCACGTGAGGCGCTTTCAAACATCGGATTTGACGCTGCCTTAAGCTCCGGTCTCACACGCACGCGCGAGACCGCGGAAATTGTCCTGTCGGGAAGGGAGGATAATGCCGATTTGCAGCGCGAGCCCCGGCTGGTTGAGTTGCAAAGCCAATGGCTTGAGGCAAAAACACGCGAAGAGTTGGCCGCGCGCCTTGCCTATTCATTTGAGGCGGCGGACCGCCCCGGCGCGACTTTCCTGCCCGAGGGCGAAGAGTTTGCAGCGGCGGAAGGGCGGATCGTAAACGCCTTGCGGGAGTTTGCGACGTTCGGGGACTGGAAAACCGCCCTGGTCGTCGCTCACGAGGGCGTCAATCGCATTGCCCTTGGCTGGGCGTGCGGCGGCGGACTTCGGACGATTTCATCGTTTGAGCAGGATTTATGCTGCATCAATGTTCTCGATCTGGATATTACCCCGGCTCAAACCGGCGCCGGCCTCGATATCGAGCGCGTCCTGATTAAAGCTATCAATGTGACGCCTTATGACTTTGTAAAACACGGACTTTCGCGAACCAGCCTTGAACATCTCTTTGACGTGGATTTTGGCGGCGCGCCGCCACGTATCGATAGTTGAGGCCCATAATTTTTTCCCGTGCGATCACCACACACTGACTTAAAAACGGCATCCGGATATGCTTAACTGAGTGCGGGGCAAGGGTTCAGGAGCGTCGACTATGTATGGTGTGAAGCGCGGCATTAAAGCGCCGGGGGAATTCGGATTCATGGATATGTCCGGGCTGGCGCTGTCAGGCTCGGCCGGCATCATCGCCGCAATCGTGGCGGACTATCAGCAAAAAGGCGAAGCGGCGGCCTTATTCAAGCTCAACGAGTGGGTCGTGCAGCTTGGCTCTCTGGTGGGCTTTACCGAAATCCCTTTGTGGATGGTCGTTATTGGCCTGACCGTCGTTGGCGCCGGATCGGTTTTCTATTTCCAGCCGATAACCCGTCAGGGCGCTTTTGCGCAGGGGTTCGGGCTATTGGCGGTGCTCCTCACCATGACGCCGCCGAATCTCGCCAGCGGCATTGAAGGCATCAACGATAACCTTCCGGGTCTTTCCTCTATTGCAACACGCGAGGCTTCCGCCGAACCACGCATATTCAATGCAGCATTCAGGCAGGATGAGGCGCGCGTCTTCCTCGCGCAGAACGAAGAGGAAGCGGCGAAATATGACGTACACCTCAAGATCGTCTATCCGGAAGGTATTCGCGGAGACATTAAAACGCTCGTGCGCCGCGGCGCCATCCGCGGCCGTTTACATAATGAGCAGACTGACGAAACCTTTAACCTCTTCCGCGCAACGGAAGGCGCAACGATCCGGCGCGAAGGAGACACGTTGATTTTTCATGTCGGCGTACCTGCTCGCGCAAATACGGCGCGTTTATGGGTCCGTCTCGAGACGATTGGATACACCATTGAGGAGCAATCAGCCGAGGCGACACTTGGCGAAGCGCTTGAGTGGACAGTCGAAATGCAACCATCCAACATACCGCTCCAAATCCAGCGCCTTGGCCGTAGCTACTGGTTTTAGACGAATTGGTCGACGACGCGCGATGACTATATAATCATTCCGGTTGGTGTCGTTCCTAAACGTGTCACCACTAATGCATTCTAGATGCTAGCGTATACCAGTTGATAAGAACGGTTAACGGGTTCTCGTGACCTTTACCCTTTTCTGGTTGTGAACCGGACCCTCAAATACAAATGATTGGATGCTACTGTACCGCCAAATCATACAGGTACAAAAATTTAACGATATCGCTTGAAAATCTCCTTGGCAAATTTGCCTAGTCAAGACTTATGAAAATTGCAGCGATCATAAGCATTGATTTATAAAGGATTTTCATGAGTAACGGCGCGGTGAAACGAATTATTTTTAACCTCTTAGGGGGTAGAGATCAAATGGCTGCAACTCGTATAGTGCAGCTGCACGAGTTGCGGACGCAGACGCTCTATTTGCTTTCGGGTTCGTTGATCGTCGGCACCCTCGCACAAACGTTCCTGCCATACAGATCAGCGCCTGGTCTGACAGATGCGCGGATAAGCGGTCTCTTGGCTGTGGTAATTTTCGCGCTTGCTCCGCTAATCTGTAAAGTGATGCGCCAAACTGTATTGCCTGCATTGCTGTTGCTCACGGCTATGCTCGCGGCAATAATATTTTCGTCGTTACATCATGGCGGGGCGC
>CAMYNO010000174.1 GCA_947259815.1 uncultured Parvularculaceae bacterium | reverse complement strand
GTTGCGACCCCGGCGAAGAGCCTCTTCCGCATGCCCATGAAAGTCCGCAAACCGCCCATCACGAAGGGCCATCTTGGCTTTATCGAGAGCGATGGAATAGCGCAGCTTCTCAATTTGAGTTGCGCACAGCTCAGAAACATCCGGGCGCGCCTGCCGCAGTTTTTCATAGACCCGGATAGTATAGTCGCTCAGCCGGATATCATTTGCGGAAAGCGAATCCGGGCGGTCGCGATACCATGCAAGCGGCTCGTTTATAAACGTCGCCTCGCCGCCATTTCCGAGGATGCGCAGCCATAAATCGAAATCCTGCGCATTACGCAGTGTTTCATCGAAACCGCCGACGCGTTCAAACCAGTCGCGCCGCATGGTGACAGCGGTATAAACCTGAAACTCCCGCGACGCGACGCGCTCAAGCGTCACCGGCGGGATCATCCGTACATTTTGCGAACAACGGACTGCATCATTTTTATCATCGACAAACGCCAACGCATCGCAGGCAACGAATGCGCGTTCCGGCGCCGCTTCAAGCGCGCCCAGCATCTTCTCCAGATACTCCGGCGTCCAGGCGTCATCGGCGTCGAGCATCGACAGGAACTCAGTATCCGCCGCAGCGGCCGCCCGGTTGCGTGCAGCCCCGGCGCCGGCGTTTTCCTGTTGAAGGACCGTGATACGTTCATCGCTATAGGACCGGGCGGTTGCGACGGTGTTATCGCTACTGCCGTCGTCGACGATCACGAGGCGCCAGTCCGCGCGCGTCTGCGCCAGAACGCTGTCGATGGCCTCGCCGATATAAGGGCCCACATTGTAGGCCGGCATGATGATGGTCGTTGTTGCAGACACGCCTGAAACATCCCGCTTGCGCATATCCAGCGATATGCATTTTGCGAGCCGATTTACCAATTAAGGTCCGGGAGGCCTGCCGGCTTGACGCCAAAGCCCAGCTTTCGCGCCAATCCTCTTCGCCGTACGCTACCCTCTAAGGTTAACGACCTCGGCCGTCATGCCGAGCGCTTCGCGCGCGCGCTCAACGATATGGGACGCGTTAAGACGCGCCGCCTCATACATGTTGAAGGGGCTGTCATGGTCCTGGAAGACATCCGGCAGGTGCATGGTGCGCACCTTCAGCCCGCTGTCGAGCACGCCCGTCTCCGCCAGGTAATGAAGCACATAGGCGCCAAAGCCGCCCATGGACCCTTCTTCGACCGTAATCAGCACCTCGTGATTGCGCACGAGATCGCGAATCAGGTCGTGATCGAGCGGCTTTGCAAACCTAGCGTCCGCAACCGTTGTCGAAAGCCCCTGCGACTCCAGAATGTCCGCCGCCTTCAGCGTCTCGGCGAGGCGACCGCCATAAGCCAGCAGCGCAACCTTCGTCCCTTCACGGACGATACGTCCCTTGCCGATTTCGAGCACGGTTCCCTTTTCCGGAAGGTCGAGACCAACGCCCTCGCCGCGCGGATACCGGAAGGCAATCGGGCCTTCGTCATAGGCCACCGCCGTCGCCGTCATATGGACTAGCTCGGCCTCATCGCCCGCCGCCATCAGCACCATATTGGGCAGGCACCCAAGATAGGCGATGTCAAAGGCGCCGGCATGGGTCTGGCCATCCGCGCCAACAAGGCCGGCCCGATCCATGGGAAAGCGAACGGGAAGGTTCTGGATGGCGACATCGTGCACAACGGAATCATATCCGCGCTGCAGGAATGTCGAATAGATCGCCGCAAATGGTTTCAACCCGTCCGCCGCAAGCCCCGCAGCGAAGGTCACCGCATGTTGTTCGGCAATACCGACGTCGTAACAACGATCAGGGTAAACTTCCGCAAACATATCAAGAGACGTTCCCGACGGCATCCCCGCGGTAACGCCAATAACCTTGTCATCTGTCTCCGCTTCCTTGATGAGGGCCTTGGCGAAAACTTTCTGATAGGCCGGCGCGTTCGGCGTTCCCATTTTCTGCTTGCCGGAAACGACATCGAACTTCGCAACGCCGTGATATTTATCAGCCGACTCCTCCGCCGGCGGATAACCGGCGCCTTTGCGGGTCACAACATGGACCAGCACCGGCCCTTCCTTCATGTCACGGACATTTTCCAGAACCGGGACGAGCTGGTCGAGATTATGCCCGTCGATCGGCCCGACATAGTAAAAGCCGAGTTCTTCAAAGAGGGTGCCGCCGGTCATCATGCCGCGGCCATATTCCTCCGCCTTGGCGAGTTGTTTGTAGACAACATTGGGCAGGCGTTTGGCGAGTTGCTTACCGAAGGAACGGAAGCCCTGATAAACCCCGGAGGATGTGGCGCGCGCGAGATAGGCGCTCATGGCGCCAACGGGCGGCGCGATCGACATGTCGTTGTCGTTCAGAATGACGACCATCTTGCAGCCGAGATGGCCGGCGTTGTTCAGACCCTCATAAGCCATGCCGCCGGACATCGACCCATCGCCGATAACCGCGATTGCGGTCGCATCCTTGTCCAGATGACGTGCGGCCTCGGCAAATCCGGTTGCCGCGGAAATCGATGTCGCCGCATGCGCAGCGCCAAAGGGATCGTACTCGCTCTCCGAGCGCTTGGTGAAACCGGAAAGCCCACCGCCCTGGCGCAGCGTGCGGATGCGGTCGCGCCGGCCGGTCAAAATCTTGTGGGGGTAGCACTGATGGCCAACGTCAAAGACGAGGCGATCGTCCGGCGTATTGAACACGTAATGGATCGCGGTCGTTAATTCGACGACCCCAAGGCCCGAGCCCAGATGCCCGCCGGTGACCGACACGGCGTCAATCATTTCCGCACGCAATTCATCGGCAAGCTGGCGCAACTGGCTCTTTTCGAGCTTGCGCAAATCAGCCGGAAAGTTGACCTGATCCAAAAGCGGCGTTTCGACAGCCATGATGTTCGCCTCCACTGATGCGGGATCCGCCCAGTCAGTCTATATTCGCACACTCGAAAGCGCGCGGCGGCCTGACGCGGAACTGGCCCCTTCTAGCGATTTTGCCAATATTCTCCACCCCTTCCACCGTAAAATCGCGGCAAGGTGAGGGCAAGATTGCGCCGGGGTTGCGAGATTGTCGCAGTCCTTGCCCGGTCACTGCACTGAAGCATTCCATTCCCGGTAAAAACGTGCAGAAACCGTTCGTCATGAAACGTGAATACGCAGCCAAACATTGTGTGGTCACAGGCGCCGGCTCCGGCATCGGGCGCGCGGTCGCGCTCGATCTGGCGGGGCGCGGCGCTATGCTGGCCCTGTCCGATATCAATGATGACGGTCTTGCCGAAACGCGGGAAATGATCGGGGCGGCCGATAATCGCCATCGCTATGACCGGCTCGATGTCGCCGACCGCGCTGCGATTGAACGCTATGCCGAAGACCTCGGCGGCGGCTGGGGCGCCGCTGATTATCTGTTCAATATAGCCGGCCTCAGCCGCGTCGGGGCGTTTGCAGACACGCAGGCAGACGCCTTTGACAAAGTGCTGGACGTAAATTTTTACGGCACAGTCTCTATGTGCCGGGCGTTCTTGCCGCGACTGTTGGAAACGCGAGGCGCCATCACCAATATTTCATCCGTATTCGGCCTTATTGGCTTTCCGGGGCAGGCCCATTATTGCGCATCGAAATTCGCCGTGCGCGGATTTTCAGAAACCCTCGCCATGGAGCTTGCGCCCAAGGGCGTATCCGTCACCTGCGTCCATCCGGGCGGCGTATCAACGAATATCGCCCGCGCCGCCGTGGTGGATTCCTTGCCCGACGGATTTCAGTCGCGGGAGAAACTCGACAAGAAATTCGACAAGGCCGCGCGCACCAGCCCGGCGAGCGCGGCCCGCACGATTATTGAAGGGACCGCAAAGGGCAAGCGCCGGGTCATTGTCGGCGCCGACGGTCACGTAATTTCAACGATGCAGAGGTTGTTTCCGCGCAGCTATCAATGGGTCGTTGCGAATATCCTGCGCTGAGCTGGCGCTGGCCTATTCGAAGCTTGCCGGCTCCGCCGCGGGCTTGCCGTCGCCGCCGACCACAATCTTTTCGATTTTTTCCTGCGCCGATTTGAGTTTCGTCTCGCAATGCGCCTTGAGCGCGGCGCCGCGCTCATAAAGCGCAATAGACGCATCCAGCTCCGCCTTGCCGCTTTCAAGCCTGGTGACAATGTCTTCAAGTTCCGCGAGCGCCTTTTCGAAGGACATCGCCGCTATATCGTCCGGTTTCTTTGCCATGAGCGTAGTTTTGAGAGAATGCGGCGCCATTGGCAAGCGCCATTCGCAAGGCGCGGCTTGATCGCCCGGCCTCTTTCGCGGATAGTCGCTCAAGGCATGGGAGGGGCGACATGAGAACGATTCTAGCCATCATCGGCGCGCTGGCGATTTTCGCCGTCATCGTTATCGCTTTACTGATCGTCTTCGGCCTCAATGCGATCAAACCCCTCACCGCAGAAGCAACCGCCTATGCCGATAATGCGGTCCCGGCGATTGCGGCTGAGTGGAATGGCGCCGAGCTGGAAAACCGCGCCTCCCCGGAACTGCTGGATGTCCTTACCGCTGAAATACTGAGCAACGTGATGACGTTTGGCGACCAGAACCTTGGCGCTCTCCAGCAATATCACGGCGCAAGCTGCCTGATTGTCGATTTCCAGTTCACGAAAAACGATGGCGAATTCGTTCAGGCTTCCTGCGAGGCTCGTGCTGAACATGAGCACGGCGACGCCGGTTACACGCTCGACCTTATCAAACGGAACGACGCCTGGTCGCTCTTGAGCTTCTATGTCGTACCGGATGAAATTCGCGAGACAGACGACCGCACACGCACCGTATTCAACCGCGATAATGCGCTGTCGTCGATTACGGTGTCGTTCAAGGAAGGATCTATCGGCCTGACATCGAACGCACGCTTGTCCGCCGGCGCGGATATCTCTGGTTTCGAGAAGATCGAAAATATTCCGTCTGACGATTAAGCCGCTATTCGGCGACGGCGGGAGCGCCAAGCCGTCGCTTTAATCCGGACGGCTCGTAGATGCGCCACGACCAGTAATGATTGCCGCCGTCGCGGTCGGTGCGCGCCCACCCTTCGCGGCGCAATTGCTGGTCGATCATCCAGTTGAGATAACCATGGGCGCATAACAGGACGTCGCCATCCTTGGCATGCGTGGCAAGGCGCGCTGACACCTCGCGCACCCGGCCCCAGGTCTGCCAGTGGTTTTCAACGCCGTCGGGGGCGAAGCCCATAAACCAGAGCGTACGCGAGACGACGCCCCATTGGCCCGGACGCAATTTAAACAGATCCGGCAGCGGCGGCGGCGGCAGCGGCGCCTCGACGAAAATCGGATCGGCGGGAATCTCGCGCTCGGCGCTGGCCACATGGCGCGCTGTTTCAATGGCGCGAGGCAGCGTCGACGAGAGGATCGTCTGCGCCCCTTCGGCGAGGCGAATGAGGCTTTGGGGCGGGCGTTCATCGGCGGCGAGACCGCTGGCGTCATATTGCATCCACCAGTCGCCATATTCCCGCGCCGTAATCGTCAGATCACGAGCGAGGTCCGGGCGCCCATGGCGCGCAGTGATAATCCGTCCGGTCATGGAACGATTGCCCGATGCCCCTTTCACCGGCCCTTATGGCGCGGTTTTCAGGCCGCCATCAAGGCTTTGACATGCGCTTTCGTCGATGACGCCAAGGCGCCGAGATCATATCCGCCCTCAAGCACCGAGATGAGGCGGCCCTTGGCCTTGTCCCTGGCGATGGCGGCAATCTCGGCCGTCGCCCATGAAAAGTCGCTTTCATCAAGGTTCAGCCCGCCCAGCGGGTCTGCGCCATGGGCGTCAAAGCCAGCGGAAATTACGATGAAATCCGGATTGAAATCGGACAGCGCCGGCAACAGCCGTTCGCCCCATGCGCGGCGAAACTCATTGCCGCCGCCGCCGGATGCAAGCGGTGCGTTGACGATATTGTCGAAAGCGCCGCGATCGCTTTCCCGCCCGGTGCCGGGATATTGCGGCCACTCATGGGAAGACGCGTAGAGCGCGTTTTCGTCATGCCAGAACGCCGCCTCCGTACCATTACCGTGATGGACGTCGAAATCGAGAACGGCGACGCGCTTCGCCCCGTGATGTTCCCGCGCATGCAGTGCGGCGATGGCGGCGGAATTGAAAAAGCAAAATCCCATGGCCCGTTCCGGTTCCGCATGATGGCCGGGCGGGCGCGCCGCGACAAATGCGTTGCTGGCCTCGCCGGCGAAAACTGCGTCAACCGCCGCAACGGCGCCGCCGGCGGCGCGCAACGCAGCCTCCAGCGATGACGGCCCCATGAATGTGTCGGCATCGAATTGCGCAAGGCCGGTTTGCGGCGCATTTTCTTCAACGCTTAAACGATAGCGGCCGGGATGGACCCGCTCTATCTCATCCGCCGTCGCCAAACGCGGCGCACGATGTTCAAGATGCGCGAACTCTTCCGCACGAAGAGCCTTCTCGACCGCATCATAGCGCCCGCCATGTTCCACATGTCCCGGCGGCGCTTCGTGACGGGAGAAAACCGGATGGGTATATAGAAACGTTACCACAGGATCACCACCCTAAATGCAAATCGTGAGCAGGAAAAGCAATTCATGAAGGACGATGACACTGACACACTAAAGCGCCTTGAGGAATCTCTCTGGCGCGCCAAAACCCGGTTTGACCGTGCATATTGCGAACTGGTTTTTGCCGATGAGTTTTTTGAATTTGGCCGCTCCGGACGGCGTTACACCCGCAACGAACAAATTTTCAAGGAAAGCGACCGCGCGCCAATCAACGCGTTGACGCCCTTGCCTGAATTTAAAATTCATGAAGTCAGCGACAATATCGCTCTTGTTACGTATATCAGCGAAGTTACCGATGGCGCGGAAACACTTCGTGCGAACCGTTCTTCGCTTTGGCGAAAGGAAGATAAGAAGGGGTGGCGCCTCGTCTTTCATCAAGGAACGCCAACGACATGATAACGTTCCACCACCCGAATATTGGACGACGTGTTAGCCGGTCATTGAGGCCAGCGTTTCCGCAACCCCCGGCGGCGGCGGTATGTCGTCGGGAACAAAGAAATCGACGACCAGCTTTTTCGACGGATCGACGCGGTATTTTTCAAAATCCGTGACGCCGTTTTCATACATGAACGTGTCGTCGATAAAGAAATTGCCGGTGCATTCCTTCGACGGCTTGGTGAAAATCATATGCGCCGCATCGGAGAGAATATCTGTTGACCGCGACGCCTGCATCATCGCCTCGCCGCCCAGCGCGAACTTGACCGCCGCGGTCGCAATCGCCGTACGCGGCCACAATGCGTTAAAGGCGATGCCGTCGTTTTTAAACTCAGCGGCCATGCCGAGCACGCAAAGCGACATGTTGAATTTCGCCATCGAGTACGCAACGTGACCGGCGAACCATTTCGCATCCATATCGAGCGGCGGCGACAGCATTAAAACATGCGGATTATCCGATTTCTTCAGATAGGGAATGCACGCCTTTGAGGTCAGGAATGTGCCGCGCCCGTTGATCTGATGCATCAGGTCGTAACGCTTCATCTCAGTCGCTTCGGTTCCGGTGAGGGAAATCGCCGACGCATTATTGACGCAAATGTCGATGCCGCCAAACGTGTCAGCGGTTTTTGCAGCAGCCTCCATAACGCCGTGTTCGTCCCGCACATCGACAATCAAGGGCAGCGCCTTGCCGCCGGCGGCCTCTATTTCCTCGGCGGCGGAATAAATCGTGCCGGGCAAATGTTTGTGGGGTTCGGCGGACTTTGCCGCGATCGCCACATTCGCCCCGTCCTTCGCCGCTCGCAAGCCAATGGCAAGGCCAATGCCCCGCGACGCACCGGTGATAAACAGGGTTTTACCCTGGAGACTCGCAGCCATTATTCCTCCTGTGATGCGCCCTTCTTACGGGAATATCGCACCTGATTCATCCTCGATCAGCAGTAGCGCCACTCAAGCGGCGCCTTCATCGCAGCCAGAGCAGTCGCTGTCCATACAATGACATCCAACGATGGAACATGCTTCTTTAAACGAGGCGGCGCGGCGCGTCGTTTCCATGCGCCGCTCTTTACCGTCCACCGCCTCGGACCGCCATGCAATCGAGATGGCAACGTGATCCTTGACCACGGCGCATCCGAAGCCATGGGCGTCAATATGCTGTTTAATCCTCTCAAGCTCAGTCATTTCGGTTACTTTTCAACACAGTTTCATTAACCACGCCGATCAGCGACCGGCGCGACGGAAAAGCGAAAATTGAAGTCATCCCTTAGGCGAATGCGGTTTTTGTGCACCGCGCCGCTTATATGACTCAACCCATTCTGCGTTTCAAGCATTAATCTGTGTAAAGATTTATATACAATTTTAGGAAAATTTTTATAGAAACTTGATAATTAATTGAGGCGTGAATCTATCAGACGCCACAACGAAAACGGCCTGTTCAGTCGCACGACGCAACGGGCTATGCCCGTCGTCAAATCTGATTGAGCGGCAGATAAAGGAACTAGCGATTACGCAGACAAAGCTATTCGGTCGGCGTCGATTTTTCTCTTATCCAGAGGCACAACTCTTCCTCCGATACCTGGCCGCCAGCGAGGTCAAAGACAATCGCCGCCGCTTCAGATTCATCGGAGTTGAGCTCCCATCCATTCACGCCCAGAAATACATATGCAGAAAGAAACGCTGTACGCTTGTTTCCATCTACAAACGGATGGTTTTTCGCCATGCCAAATAAAAGACTAGCCGCTAACTCAAAAATATCCGGCTCACCGTACGCCGCCAGATTTTTGGGTCTATCAATTGCGCTTTCCAGCAAACCTTCGTCGCGCACGCCTGCTGCGCCGCCATGATCGCGCAAGCTGCGCGCATGAACAGCCAACACGATTTCTCGTGTGATCCATTTCACCTCCATCGCAGGAGACTCCTATTTGGAGAGAGCCCGTAGCGTGTTGCGATAACGCTTTGCGCCTTTTTCAATCCACTTCAGCGCATCGTCGAATTGGTCATCGAAAGCAGTTAACTCCAAACCAGTCGGAGTAACGGAAACATTCAACTCGTCACCGACATTCACGCCAAGCTTGGCGAGCATCTCTTTTGTTAAAACAACGCCGGCGGAATTTCCGACACGGCGAAT
>CAMYNO010000173.1 GCA_947259815.1 uncultured Parvularculaceae bacterium | reverse complement strand
GGCTTCTTTTTCCTGCTCAAGTCCAGAACCACGGAAATAATTGCGTGTGCAGCTCTTTAACTGATCGACACGCCTTTGAGGCAGGGAAGCATTGAACCCCACAAATTCCATCATCGAGCCTAATCTCAATCCGTCATCAAACGGCGTAATCGCAATATTTCTTTCCGGAAGTACGCTCGCAGTGCGCGGACATGGATCGGGTCGCGGAACCGTAATCGAGTATCCCTTGCCGGGTATGACAGGGATGGTGCATTCGAGCGCATCGGCAAATTGCGGGCTAAAAGCGCCGGCCGCGATGACGACACCGGCTACAGCCATTTCGCCAGATGACGTAATTATCGTCCTTACGCGGCTTCCCTCCTTCCTAAGCTGATAGACTTCGCAATTCTCTCTCAATTCAACACCATCGCTCCGCAAGCGATGCGACCAGGCCGTAGCAAGTTGGTCAGGGCGCAACAATGCATCATGTTCGTAGAAGAAACCGCCGGCAAGGTCTGGCCGAACCGCCGGATCGATCGCCAAGACATCGTCGCCTTTCAATGCGCGCGCCGTCACATCAAATTCCAACGACAGCCAATCGTTGGTTTGTGCAAACACATCATACGCGCGGGACGAGCGGAATAAATAAAGAAGGCCGGATCGCCTCCAGCCACAATCGAAACCACCAGATGATAGCAACGCCGCGAATTCGCCATACGCAGAGTCGAGCATGGTTTTCAAATGGCCCGCACCAGTAATCATGTGTGAACGGGTGCAATGGCGCGCAAATTGGAGAAACCAATTCATGTAGGAAAGACGCAATTGCGGCTTCACCAGAAACGGCGCATCGCGATCGAATAAAGATTTCAGCCCATCCCGAAATGTTGACGGTGAATTCAGCGGCAAAATGTGGCTTGGCAAAATATGCCCGCAATTTCCGTGGGAACAGCCGCCGGCGATCCGCCCCTTGTCCAGCACTAAAACCCGCCGGCCGTCAGCGGCAAGGTAATGTGCGCAGGCAATGCCGATTATCCCACCGCCGATGACGACAATCGGGCTTTTGTTGCCGCTCATGTAATACCCAGACGAAACGGGTCGTCATCCTGGAACACCAATTTCGTCTCACCACAGATAAAAGCGGAACCCGTTATTGATGGTATAACGCCGCCGTTCGCGCCAGACCGATATGAGGCCACAAGCCGGCTGCCGATAATGCTTTCCTGCAGCCAGTTTTCGCCGGGCGCTAACTTGCCATCGGCAGCAAGGCAGGCGATTTTTGCGCTTGTACCTGTGCCGCAAGGTGATCGGTCATAGGCGCCGCCGGGGCACAGAACAAAGTTACGGCTGTTGGCCTTACCGCTCGCGGCGTCAAAAAATTCGATATGATCGATCTCCGCGCCACCTTCGCCGGTAATTCCTGCATTTTTCAGCGCTTGCCGGATTTTTGTCGCTATCTGTGTCAATTGCTGAATATTCTCAATTCGAAGCAGCGCCGGCGCTTCATCGACCAGGAAGAACCAGTTCCCACCCCACGCGACATCGCCACGGACAACGCCTACGCCATCCACATCAATGGCGAGCGCTTTTTGGCTGCGAAAACTTTCGACATTTTCGATCCGCGCCATATTTGCAGATAGTAAATCGACATTGACGACACCGACTGGCGTTTCGAATTTGTGTTCGCCGGGTTTAATTCGCCCGAGAAAAGCAAGCGTTGCGGCTAGACCGATAGCCCCGTGACCGCACATGCCGAGAAACCCTGCGGTATTGAAAAAAATTACACCGGCGGAGCAAGAAGGATCGGATGGTGTACAAAGCAACGCGCCGACCGCCGCATCGGAGCTACGCGGTTCGCAAATCGTCATTGTCCGGAATTCGTCAAATTCTCGCGCAAAAACCGCACAGCGCTCAGCGATACTCCCTCCGCCAAGATCAGGGCCGCCCTCTATGATGACGCGCGTGGGCTCTCCGCCGGTATGCGAATCGATGACATGCACCGAACGCGCGCTCAATCTTCCCTGCCGGGCCAGCTAGCCCACCATTCGCGGAACTGACGCCAGGATTTTTCAAGAAAGGCTTTTTGCGGCGGCGACAAGGCATCCGCCTGATTGAGCTGATTTTCGTAATCCGTATGGCCTTCAAGCACCATCAGATGCTTGTAATACAGGACCAGGTCAGGACCTTCGTCGAACGTCGACAAGACGTGAAGCGCCTCATCAAGTTCTTTGGCGAGGCAGCGCGCGGTCGCATCGCCAGCGCTCGCGCGCTCGCATAATTCAACAAAGCGCAACACTTCGCGGGGCAAGGCATTGCCAACGCCAGTGATGGCGCCGCGCGCACCGCAATTGACGTAACCGTGAAAGACCTGTGTATCGACCCCGACCATGAGCGTCAGTTCCGGATCAGCCGACGTTATAAATTCGGCCGCATAGCTGAGCGACGCAGCGCCGCCAAATTCCTTAAAACCCACAAGGTTTCTATGCTGCTTACGAATTTCGAAAAATAGCTCCGCCTTGGTCTCGAACCCGTAATAAGGGCTATTATAAATAACCGCCGGCAAAGACGGCGCCGCATCGAGTATGGCGCAGAAATGGTCATATTGCGCGAACCCCGAGGCGCCTCGGGAAAGCACACGGGGGATTACCATCAATCCAGCGGCGCCGACATCAGCCCCCTGGCGGGCAATCGCGACGGCGCGGGCAGTATTTTGTGCGCCCGTCCCGACAACAACCGGAACGCCTTTCTCGCACAGCGCTTTGACACCTTCCATGCGTTGCCCATCGCTGAGAAGCGGCCAGTCACCCATCGACCCGCAATAAACAACGCCACGCATTCCGGCCGTGACAAGTTCCTGACCCGTCCGCGCCAAAGCAGAAAAATCCGGCCGCCCTTCATTGTCACAAGGGGTCATGAGCGCCGGAATGACGCCGGCAAAAATCGTTTCATCGCTCATGAGCGCGCTCCCTAAACGGTAAATTCAACGAGAGAAATTACCGTAACGCCGGCGCATCAGTCTTGACCCAAAGCTGAGTTTAGACTTAGTTTTTTGC
>CAMYNO010000172.1 GCA_947259815.1 uncultured Parvularculaceae bacterium | reverse complement strand
TTCTGGAAGTTTCGTTTTTGTGCGGACCCGAAAAAGTAAACAACGGCGGTTTCGGTCCCGGTTGGGCGCCAGTCATTTTCGTCGGGGTCATATCCATTGATTGACGTTATTTCGCGGCCGCGCCGGTCATGGGTGAAATAGGCGAGGGATACGTAGATATTTGTTTCGGCCGAAGCGTAGGTCGCGGCGGCGGTGCGATCGGCGCCAGCGTGGATTGTTCGCCAGTCCGCGGTCGGCGGGAGGATACGCCAGCCCGGTGCGTTCAACAGGGTTAGTGTTGTTGGCGGCGTGCGGTCAACCGGGTGATCCAGCATTTTGTGCGCATAGACGCCGGCTGCGACGATCAGGCCCGCCGCCAGCGCTATCACCGGCAGGCTTGCTCCTGGCGCAGGCGTTGGCTCAGCGATGCGTTGGCGCCGGTTGGTGAAGCGCCGCCCGACAAGAGCGAGAGTAATCAGTACGCCAAGGTAAAGCGCCCAGCCGACAATATAATGGTCCGGGCCGACGCCGGTATGCTTTCCGGTGAGGATTGCTGCGGCGATCAGGACGAAAGCGCGAACGGCGTTTGCAAAAACAGCGAACGCGGCGGCAAAAATCAGAAAGGCGATCCGGCGCGGCCAGCTTTCAAAAGCGGTGTAGGCGAAGATCGTGGAAATCATAAGCGCGGCAATCAAGAGGCGCAGGCCCGCACAGGCTTCCGCAATGGCAAAGGCGCCAACGTTCGTGTCGATAATGACGCCATTGATGGCGACGTCGAAACCAACCCCGGCAAGCGCGCCGACGACGATTTCCGCTGTCGCTATTTGCAGCGCCGGTACAAGGCTTTCTCCCGCCGGTACAAGGAAATAGAGAAATAGAAGCGGCCACGCCCAGTTCAGCAATGCGCGGTCGCCAAAAACAACGCCGACGCCGCCGATCAGGATCGAAACGAGTCCGACCTGCTCGACGAGGGCGACATTGGCCGCGCGTCCGACCAGCCAGACCCCGATAGCGGCGATAATGATCAGCAGACCAATGAAGGCGCCGGCGGAGAGCGGGCGCTGGCTGTATCTATGGATCATCCAGATCGCCGCCGGCGCCACAAACAGCCCATGGTGGTAGGACGAGGATGAAATCCAGGTGCGCGCCATGTCGGCGCCGGTCGGCCATGTGGCGGCAATGGCGACCGCCATGAAAATGGCGCAGGCAAAAAGGCTTTTCGCCCAGGAACCGTGCGCGTTTATTTTTACAGTTTCGCTGTCCATCCGCCTTGTCGCCACACCACGCAACTCGAGAGGAGGACAATTTAGGCGATGGCCGTTTTCGATCTGTTAAGGATGGCGCGGAATTACTTGTTTTTCCGGCCTTCTATCAGCGCATCGACAACGGAAGGATCGGCGAGCGTCGAAATATCTCCGAGCGAGCCGAACTCGTTCTCCGCGATTTTACGCAGAATGCGACGCATAATCTTGCCAGAGCGGGTTTTCGGCAGAGCGGGCGTGAAATGCAGAATGTCCGGCTTGGCGATGGCGCCGATTTCCGCACGGACGGTTTCGTTAATTTCCTTAACCAGTGCGTCGCTTTCTTGCGACCCTTCCATCAAGGTTACGTAAGCGTAAATGCCCTGACCCTTCACGTCATGGGGGTAGCCGACAACGGCGGCCTCGGCGACGGCGGGATGGGCGACCAGCGCGCTTTCGACTTCGGCAGTGCCCATGCGGTGACCGGAGACATTCAATACGTCATCGACGCGGCCGGTAATCCAGTAATAGCCGTCTTCGTCGCGTCGGGCGCCGTCGCCGGTGAAATACGTACCCGGATAGGTTTTGAAATAGGTGTCGATAAAGCGCTGGTGATCGCCATAAACCGTGCGCATCTGGCCCGGCCATGAATCGGTAATGACGAGATTGCCGGAAACCGCGCGGTCGAGTTGTTTTCCTTCTGCATCGACAAGCGCAGGCATAACGCCGGGCAGGGGCAGTGTCGCCGATCCGGGCTTCAGGTCTGTCGCGCCGGGCAATGGCGATATCAGGACGCCGCCGGTTTCCGTCTGCCACCAGGTATCGACGATAGGCAGATCGCCGCCGCCGACAACGCGGTGATACCAGTTCCATGCTTCCGGATTGATCGGCTCGCCAACAGTCCCCAGCATGCGCAGGCTGGAGAGATCGGCGCCTTCAACATGCTCGTCGCCCTCGCGCATCAGCGCCCGCAAGGCAGTAGGCGCGGTGTAGAACACGTTGACCTTGTGCTTTTCGCAGACTTTCCAGAAGCGCGACGCATCGGGATAGGTCGGCACCCCTTCAAACATCAGCGTCGTTGCGCCGTTCGCGAGCGGTCCGTAAACGATATAGCTATGGCCGGTGACCCAGCCGACATCGGCCGTGCACCAGTATATTTCGCCAGGTTTATAGTCGAATACAATTTCATGGGTGTAGGCGGCGTAGGTGAGATAGCCGCCGGTTGTGTGCAGCACGCCTTTCGGCTTGCCGGTGGAGCCGGACGTATAAAGAATAAATAACGGATCTTCCGCATTCATCGGTTCCGGTATGCATTCAGGCGAAACATCATCACGGGCCTCGCCATGCCATTTCAGGTCGCGCCCATCGGTCATGGCGATATCGGCGAAGGTGCGTTCAACCACCAGAACGAGGCGAACATCATCGCCTTTAAGCTTGTCGATCGCCTTATCGACATTCACTTTCAAAGGAATGGTCTTTCCGCCGCGTATACCCTCATCGGCGGTGATGATTGCGACCGCGCCGCAATCGTCGATACGGCTGGCGAGGGCTTCCGGCGAAAACCCGCCAAAGACCACCGAATGAACCGCGCCGATACGCGCGCAGGCAAGCATGGCGAATGTCGCCTCCGCAATCATCGGCATATAGATGACGACGCGATCGCCTTTTTGCACGCCGCGCGCCTTTAACAGGTTCGCCATCCGGCAGGTTTCTTCAAACGCTTCCGCATAGGTGATTTTTTTATCCGTCACCGGATCGTCGCTCTCCCAGATGATTGCGACATCGTCCGCGCGCGTTGCCAAATGCCGGTCGAGGCAATTGACGCAGGCGTTCAACACCCCGTCTTCATACCATTTGATATGGAGATCGCTTGCGTCGAACGATACGTCTTTGACTTTGGAAAAAGGTTCGATCCAGTCCAGACGCATTGCAATATCCGCCCAAAATGCTTCGGGGTTATTCCGCGCCGTCTCGCGCATCACGGCGGCTTGCGCGGCGTCGGTGAGCGTTGCGTCTCGTGCGGCTGGGCTGACGGGAATGATTTTTTCGGCGGACATTTGCGCGCTTCTCCCTGATGTTTTGGGGAAACGTAATCGAAAGAGCCGGCAGGCGCAAAGATGTCAGTACGCCGCGCGCCTAATTCACGCGCTCATTTTCGTTGGATATGATGAAACAATTGACGCCAACCGATTTCAGTTCCGAGCAGGCAAGCGTTGCTTCCATCTCGGAGAGATTGCGGAAGCGCGCCCGGAACAGCGTCGTCCCGTCGGCGCGCGCCGAGGGGATAATCGCCCGGTCGCGCTCGGTCAGGCCGGCCTTGGAAGCGGCGGTCTCCAACTCGGTTTGCGCCAGCGTTTTGGTTGAATA
Source organism: uncultured Parvularculaceae bacterium (assembly GCA_947259815.1). Lineage (GTDB taxonomy): Bacteria > Pseudomonadota > Alphaproteobacteria > Caulobacterales > Parvularculaceae > Hyphococcus. The sequence goes on along the minus strand of CAMYNO010000172.1, from coordinate 522 downwards.
GGCGCCGATCTGCACACCGAAGTCGAATTCATTGATTTTTTCGAGATCGCCTTCGCCAATATATCCGTCAGGGAGCGGCGTCGCCGCCATGCGGGTTCGTTCGAATTCGTTGAAATCTTCAGCGTCGGCGCTGGCGATCAGCGCGCCGAGAAGATCGCTTGCCGGCGCATCGGGACCGGAGAAATCGGCCGCGGCGGCAATTATTTCGCTGCGCAAGGCTTCGTCGCCGGCGATGGTTGGCGCGGTCTGCTTGGCGGCCAGCACTGCCGCAAGGGTCGGTTTCAGTCTCGGCTGGGGCGTATTGCGATGCAGTGCGGCGATGCGTGTCGGGTTTTTGGCGACTTCCGCGAAGGCATTATCGAGAATGTCACGCATATGGCGATCACGGCTCCAGGATTTGCGCCCGCCAAGGACAACGCCGACCAGTCTAACGCCATCCTTCTCTGCCGAGGTAACGAGGTTGAAGCGGGAGCGGCGCGTGTAACCGGTTTTGATGCCGTTCGCGCCGGTATAATACACCCC